>NZ_JACNAC010000045.1:0-58145 GCF_017349775.1 Pseudomonas sp. GW460-12-10-14-TSB1 | reverse complement strand
GCAGCCTGCGGCAGCGGCTACAGGGGCTGGCTTACTTGTCCGTTTCGCAGCCCTTGAGCACCAGGCGGATGATGGTCTGGGCGGCGGCTTCGTAATCGGACTCGTCCAGCTTGGCCTTGCCGGTCACCACCGAAATCTGCCAGTCGAAATCGGCATAGGTCTGGGTCGCGGCCCAGATGCTGAACATCAGGTGGTGCGGGTCGATGGGCGCGATCTGACCACGATCGATCCAGGTCTGGATGCAATCGATGTTGTGCTTGGCTTGGGCATTGAGCTGCTCGACCTGGTCCGGGCTCAGGTGCGGGGCACCGTGCATGATCTCGCTGGCGAACACCTTGGAGGCGAAGGGCAGGTCGCGGGAGATGCGGATCTTCGAGCGGATGTAGCCGCTCAGCACTTCACTGGGCACGCCGTCGGCGTTGAACGGGGTCGAAGCCTGGAGGATCGGCTCGATGATGCTTTCCAGGACCTCGCGGTAGAGGTTTTCCTTGGATTTGAAGTAGTAGTAGACGTTGGGTTTGGGCAACCCCGCCTTGGCCGCGATGTCGCTGGTTTTGGTCGCAGCGAAGCCTTTGTCGGCAAACTCTTCACTGGCTGCCCGCAGGATCAGTTCTTTGTTGCGCTCGCGGATGGTGCTCATAAACCAGGTGATTCCTTGCCTGTTCGGGCGGTTGCGCATGGTAGCACCGGCCTTGCGCGAGGCTCAAGAATGCCCCGCCAGCCCTCGTTGCGCGCTATGCTTCGCAACATTTATGACCTCAAGGAACCCTGATCCATGGCCGGAAGCAGTTTGCTGGTGCTGATCGACGATATTGCCGCGGTACTCGACGATGTGGCGCTGATGACCAAGATGGCGGCGAAGAAGACCGCCGGGGTGCTGGGGGACGACCTCGCGCTCAATGCCCAGCAGGTTTCCGGGGTGCGCGCCGAGCGTGAGTTGCCGGTGGTCTGGGCGGTGGCCAAGGGCTCGTTCCTGAACAAGCTGATCCTGGTGCCCGCGGCGCTGGCCATCAGCGCCTTCGCGCCCTGGCTGGTGACGCCATTGCTGATGCTCGGCGGTGCCTACCTGTGCTTCGAGGGCTTTGAAAAGCTCGCCCACAAGTTTCTCCACAGCAAGGCCGAGGATCAGGCCGAGCACCAGCAACTGATCGAAGCCGTGGCGGACCCGGCCACCGATCTGGTGGCCTTCGAGAAGACCAAGATCAAGGGCGCGATCCGCACCGACTTCATTCTCTCGGCCGAGATCATCGCCATTACCCTGGGCACCGTCGCCGACGCGCCGTTGATGCAGCAGGTGGTGGTGCTTTCGGGTATCGCCATCGTCATGACCGTCGGGGTGTATGGCCTGGTGGGTGGCATCGTCAAGCTCGACGACCTCGGCCTGTGGCTGACACAGAAGCCGGGCCAGGTGGCGAAAAGCATTGGCGGCGCCATCCTGCGCGCGGCGCCCTACATGATGAAAAGCCTCTCGGTGATCGGCACCGCGGCGATGTTCATGGTTGGCGGCGGCATCCTCACCCACGGTGTGCCGGCGGCGCATCACTGGATCGAGACTGTCACGGCGCACACGGCCGAGGCGGTTGGCGGGTTTTCGCTGATCATGCCGACGCTGCTCAATGCCGTGGCTGGCATCATCGCCGGCGCCGCGGTACTGGTCGTGGTGTCGCTGGGCGGCAAGCTGTGGCGCGCGGCCAGGGCCTGATTCGCTGAAGGCCCTCGCCGCAGCGGCGAGGGTTTGTCAGGCGGGAAGCAGTTGCGCGACCGCCAGGCCGATCTTGTTGATCGCCTGTTCGATCTTGCGGTTGGGCACGCCGGCAAAGTTCAGCCTGAGGCAATTGCGGTACTTGCCGGCCGCGGAAAAGATATTGCCGTTGGCGATCTGGATATCCTCGGCTTCCAGCAGCCGGTTCAGGGTGTAGGTGTCGAACTCGTCCGGCAGCTCCACCCACAAGGTGAACCCGCCCTGGGGTTTGCTGACCCGGGTGCCTTCCGGCAGATAGCGGCTGACCCACTCGGTCATCAGGTCGCGATGGCGCTGGTACTGTTTGCGCATCCGCCGCAGGTGCGGCAGGTAATGCCCCTTGGCAATGAATTCGGCAACCGCCAGCTGCGGCTGGGTCGCGGTGGTGCCGGAGCCGACGTATTTCATGTGCAGCACTTGCGGCAGGTAACGCCCCGGGGCGATCCAACCGATCCTCAGGCCCGGCGCCAGGGTTTTCGAGAACGAACTGCACAGCAGCACGCGCCCATCGTCGTCGAATGACTTCAGGGTGCGCGGCCGCGGGTAGCGGAACGCCAGGTCGCCATAGATATCGTCTTCGATGATCGGCACGTCGTAGCGCTGGGCCAGGCGGATCATCGCGCGCTTGCGATCGTCCGGCATGATGTAGCCCAGCGGGTTGTTACAATTGGGCGTGAGCTGGATGGCCTTGATCGGCCACTGTTCCAGGGCCATTTCCATGGCTTCCAGGCTGATGCCGGTGACCGGGTCGGTAGGAATCTCCAGGGCCTTGAGGCCGGCGGCCTTGAGCAGCTGGATGATGCCGTGAAAGCAGGGGGAGGCGATGGCCACGATATCGCCGGGTTCGCACAGGGCGCGGATGGCGATGGACAGGGCCTCCTGGCAGCCGCTGGTGACGACGATTTCCGCGGGTGTCAGGCGGCAACCTGAGTCGACGCCAAGGCGGGCAATCTGCTCGCGCAGGGTCAGCACACCTTGCAGGTGGTTGTATTGCAGGCTCGGGCTGTCGCTGCGCCGGCTGATCCGCGCCAGGGCGGTCAGCAGCGGCTTGAGGGTCGGCGCCGTGGTGTCGGGCATGCCGCAACCCAGTTGAATGGCATTGGCGTTCTGCTCCTGGCGCATCAGGTCCTGCACCAGGTCCCACTGGGAGATATCCACAGGCCGCAACGACGGCCGTCCCATCTTCGGCAACTCCGGCAAACGCCGGCCGGCCGGGACGAAATAGCCCGACTTGGGTTTGGGAATAGCCAGTCCCGAGCTTTCCAGAACCCGATAGGCCTGTTGCACGGTGGTGAGGCTGACGCCGTGCTCGAGGCTCAGGGCCCGCACCGAAGGCAAACGCTCCCCCGGCCCGTATAACCCCTGCTCAATGCGGCTGCTGATGTATTCGGCGAGATTCAGGTATCGAGTCATGCGGGGGACTGTAGCGACTCATCTGTCGTATAAAAAGTTACAGATTCCACTTTTTTTGAAAATTTTTAGTGGAGAAAAAGCAATCTGTACTGAGAAAAATCATCCAGCGTGTACCTATAAGACAGTGGTTGCCTTTGGGAAGATGGCCCGCATCGCGCTGTACTGGTTGTTCTTAAATACAGTTGCGGCGCAATTCAGAGTCCCCCCGGGCAACGTGCAACGGGCTTCCCCCTCAGGCTACTTTAGACGATGACTTCTCAAGGAAGAGCAGGGTAATGACGGCAAGGATCAAACTGACTCCACAGATGGCTGAGTACGAGCAGAAGTTCACCGACGGTGGTGAGGTTCGCTGGCTGCCTTATTTGATGTATTTCCATCCTACCGACCACAGTTCGGAGGTGGTCAATACAGATGCCTCGGGCTTCCGCTATTCCGAGTTGCTGGGCATACAGTATTCGGTGGTCAACAGCCGCCACGCCAAGAGCGTGCGGGTGCTGGCCGGCAGTTCGACCGTGTTCGGCATCGGTGCCAGTTCGGATGCCTGGACACTGCCTTCGCGCCTGGCCGAGAACGATCCGGACAGCAAACCCTGGATCAACTTCGGCGGACGCAGTTTCAACTCGACCCAGGAACTGACGCTCTTCACTCTTTACCGTCATTTGCTGCCCAAGGTCGACGAAATCGTGCTGTTTTCCGGGTTCAACAACCTGGGGCTAGCCCGCCAGCCACAAAGCAGCCGTGGCGAACACGGCGCTTTCTTCAACTGCAACCAGTTCTTCGACGCCATGCGTCCGGAGACTCAGGCACCCAAGCGCGGCATGTTCCGCGCCTTGCTCGGCAAGGAACAGGAAGAGCCGACGCCCGAGCCGCCACCGTCCATGGAAGAGCAGATCGAATACGCCGCCGACCTGACCCTGCGTCACCTGGATACCTGGCGCGCGCTGGCGGCCGACATGGGCGCCAAGCTGACCTTCATTCTGCAGCCGCTGGCCGGCTGGGTCCGGGAAAAGGGCTGCGACGAGGAAGAACAGTTGTTCGCCGAGCTGGATCGCGCCGGCAGTTTCAGCGAGGTCTATGGCGACATCCTGCAGCCCAGCGTCTGCGAGGCCTATGCCGCCCGCCTGCGCGAGGGCGCACAGAAGATGGGCGTGCGTTTCGTGAACATTACACCGCTACTGTCCGAGGCCCTGCGGCCTGAACAGTGGTTGTTCGTCGACCGTATTCACTTCACCGACCAGGGGAACGATTTCGTTTCGAAAATCATCCTCGATGTTCTTTAAAGGAGTCTGCCATGAGTTACATCAAGAGCTTGTTCCAACGCCTGTTCGGCAAGAAGAAAAAGAAGAAGCCGGACTCTTCGATCTACCCGATGTTCTGATCTCGACACCCGACGTCATTGCTTGCCGATGACTGAGGGCCGGCAATGGATTGCCTTGGTCTCCAACCTGGAAGGGAAGTAAACAGTATGTGGCGCCAGTTTTATCGATCAGTCAGCAACCCCGAGAGCTTTCTGGGGGATGTCAGTATTCGGCGTCTGATGGGCCTGGCCGCACCGGGTGAAGCCGGTGCGGATGGCTTGGCCGGGTTGCGGGTACAGATCGAGCACTGGCGTGACGAGCAGGCCCAGGCTTACCGCGAACTGGCCAGCCAGGCCGCGGAGCTGGGCAACCAACGGGAATTCGCCGAGGCACTGCTGGTGCACTCGGCGCCATTGGCCTCGGTGCTGGGCTGCTGGCTGCAAGGCATGAGCGCCCCCGGGGTCTTCGAGGACAGCGCGCAGCTCAAGCTCATGGAGCTGCTGGCCCACGACGTGGGCGTCGGGCGGCCCCTGGCATCGCGCGCCGACCACTTCAAATCGCTGTTGGTACAGGCGGGGCTGACCGCCTATGCGGTTTCGCCGTTCGAGCTTTCCACGCTCCCCGACCTGCCTGACGAACTGTTCGAATTACCCGCGTTGCTGCAAGCGGTGAGCCGCCGCAGCGATGCCTTTGGCGACACCCTGTGCGGCATCGACTATGCCTGGCGTGCCCTGGGGCTGAGCCCATGGTGGTCGGTGCTGGGTGCCCAGCAGCTGGACGTCCGCCGGCTCGACCTGAACCAACTGGATGAAACCGCGGGCGACAGCTCGGCGCTGGAGATCTCCCAGTGGGTCTGCGAGCAGGTTGCCTGCCTGGGCAGCCTGCGCCGCCTGCAACTGGAGGCGGGTGCCCAGTGGTTGTTCGCGGCCCTGAAGACTTTCAACGAGCGGCTGCTGGCGCACTGTCGGGCCGCGGTATCGCCCGAGCGCCTGATGGGCAAGATGATCCAGCGCATGGCCCGGGCCGGCGCGGTCTATCACCAGGATTACAAGATGGAAGGCCGCAGCCTGGCGCAGTGGCTGCGTGAGGCCCAGGTCGACCCCGTGCCGCTGCTGGAAATGCTTTCACGCAGCCGCCTGATCGTGCCGGGCAACGCCGAGAAGAGCCTGTTGGTCAACACCCTGGTCGCGCCGAACGGGCGCATGTTCCGGATTTTCAGCGAGGCCGACCTGAGCGTCATCCGCAAATGGATCGATGGCCTGTCCGGCCCGATCCAGCGCGCAGAAGCTGGCGAAGTACCAGCGCCAACCCCTTGCCATCCAGTGGTTCCACAGGTGCTGGGCGAGGACATTCAGGAGCAGGGCCAGTGGCCCAAGAGCCTGCGCGAGGCCTATTTCGTCTTGCAGGGCAGGGCGCTGGCGCCTCGCACCCAGGCTTTTGCCCAGGCTTATGTGACGCGCTGGCTGGAGCAGTCGCGCCGCTCGCTGCAAAACTCCGAACGCACCTTGCCCGAGCCCTGGAATGTCGGCGTATTGCGCGAATGGTTGCTGGACAAGCACGACCGCCACGGCCAGGAGTTCGAAGAAAGCGACCCGGCGGCCATGCCGTCGCGCGAGGAAATCGTCGACTCCACCCTGCAACTGGCGCCGCTGACCCTGATCGACGGCGCCTGGCTCCAGGGCTTCACCGACCTGACGCTGGCTTCGTCCCATGTCGGTTACGCGCTGTTCCAGACCTATTGGGACGAGCTGGGCAACGGCTCCTATGCGCTGAACCATCCGAAAATCTACCGCGACGGCCTGCGCCAGATGGGGCTGGAGCTGGCGCCTACCGGTGCCCGCGAGTTCGCCGAGGATGAGCGGTTGCGCGAGGCGTCGTTCCGCTTACCGGTCTACTGGCTGTGCCTGGGCAAGCTGCCGGTGACCTTCATGCCGGAAATCCTCGGCATGAACCTGGCGATGGAGCTGTCGGGGGTGGGCGGCAGCTATCGCTCGGCCCGACGCTTCCTCCGGCACTACGGCTTCAGCACGGCGTTCGTCGACCTGCACAACACCATCGATAACGTCACCACCGGGCATTCGGCCTGGGCGGTGGACGCCATCGACGCCTACATGCGCCAGGTCGCCGCGTCGAAGCCGGCGGAACTGGCAGCACACTGGCAGCGGGTCCGCGTCGGCTACGAGTCCCTGGCACCGCAGCCGGACCGTCTGACGTCCTGGTTACAGCGCCTGGGTATCGGCTCTGCGGGCGCGGTCCTGCCCCGGAGCAAGACGCGAGGCGAGGATCAGGCGCTGTTCCATCACGAACCTATTGTCCCTGCCGCGCCGGTTGGCGTAACGGCCTGAACATCAAGGAGTGCCCATGTCTCTGGTCAACGTGCACAACGAGTGGGATCCGCTGGAAGAAATGATCGTCGGCGTCGCCCAGGGCGCGCAGGTGCCTCGTCCCGATCGCGGCCTGTTCGCCCTGGATTACAGCGAGCAGCATGACTACATCGAGGACATTCCATCCGGCCCCTACCCGCAGCAGGTCATCGAGGAAGCCAGCGAGGACCTGGACGCCTTTGCCGCCTTCCTGCGTTCCCACGGGGTCATAGTGCGGCGCCCGGACGTCACTGATCATCGCGCGGTATTCGGCACCTGTGCCTGGAAAACCGACGGCGAATACAACTACTGCCCGCGGGATGTGCTGCTGCCCATCGGCCAGACCATCATCGAGGCGCCGATGGCGCTGCGCAGCCGCTACCTGGAACCGTTCGCCTATCGTCGCCACCTGGCCGAATACTTTGCCAGCGGCTCCAACTGGATTTCCGCGCCCAAGCCGCAGCTGCTGGACAGCACCTACCGGATCAACCCCAAGGACGGCTCGATCATTGCCAATGACGAGCCGATCTTCGACGCCGCCAACGTGATCCGCGTCGGCGAGGACATCCTCTATCTGGTCTCCCGCAGCGGCAACGAACTGGGTTGCCAGTGGCTGCAGCGGGTGCTGGGCGATCGTTACCGGGTGCACCCGGTGAGCGGCGTGTACGACGGCACGCACCTGGATACCACCATCACCGTGGTCCGCCCGGGGCTGGTGGTGCTGTGTCCGGAGCGGATCCGCAAGGACCAGGTGCCGGCGCTGTTCAAGAACTGGGACATCATCTGGGCGCCGGAGATGGTCGACACCGGCTATTGCTGGTCCTACCCGCGCGCGTCGATCTGGCAGGGCATGAACTTCATCATGGTCAACCCGGCGCTGGCGGTGATCAACGACCAGCAGGTGCCGCTGATTCGCGCCCTGGAAAAGCACGGTATCGATGTGGCGCCGCTGAAAATGCGCCATGCCCGCAGCCTGAGTGGCGGCTTCCATTGCGTGTCGGTCGACATTCGTCGCCGCGGCACCCTTGAAGACTATCGTTGAGCGGAGCCTGGGGCATGCAGAATCTGGACTACTACGCCGTCATCCTGTTCGCGATTTCCACCTGCGTGACGCCGGGGCCGAACAACGTGATGCTGATGTCCTCCGGGGTCAACTTCGGCATCAGCCGCACCCTGCGCCACGTCGCGGGCATCAACATCGGCTTTCCACTGATGCTGATCGCGGTGGGGCTCGGCGCCGGCGCGGTGTTCCATCGTTATCCCAGCCTGCACGACATCCTGCAGGTCGTCGGTGCCCTGTACATGCTGTACCTGGCGTACCGGATCGCCACGGCGCCCACGGTCGATCTCGACGACCAGGGCGGGCGCCCGCTGGGCTTCACCGGCGCGGCGCTGTTCCAGTGGGTCAACCCCAAGGCCTGGATCATGGCGGTGGGCGCGGTCCTGGCCTACACCACGCCGGTCGGCTCCTACAGTGCGCAGATCCTGCTGATCGCCTTGATCTTCTTTCTCTTCGGCTCGCCCTGCTCGATGGTCTGGGTGCTGTTCGGACGTTATTTGCGGCGCTTTCTCAGCGAGCCGAACCGGCTGCGGCTGTTCAACATTTCAATGAGTGTGTTGTTGGTGGTGTCGTTGATTCCGGCATTAAAAAGCCTGCCGGTCTCAAGTTGGTTGCACGGATGACGGACTGTGCACAGACACAGGGAATTTCCATGGATTGGCATGAAGCTATGAGGATGAGCGTTTAAATGGCTACTTACGTATTAGGGATTTCGGCGTTCTATCACGACAGCGCCGCGGCGCTGGTGAAGGACGGGGTGCCGGTGGCGGCGGCCCAGGAAGAGCGCTTCACGCGGGTGCGGCACGACGCGGCGTTTCCGGCCAATGCCATCAAGTACTGCCTGGACGCCGAGGGTATCGGCCTCGATGAGCTGACCGCCGTGGTCTACTACGAAGACCCGCAGGAAAAGTTCTCGCGGATGATTTCCTCCTTCGCCAGTGGCGGCATCAGCGGTGCGCGCACCTTCATCAGCACCATGCCGGAATGGATCCGCTGGAAGCTCAATGTGCTCAAGTTCATCGACGAGAAGCTCGAGGAACTGGGACGTGGTACCGGACCGCTCACCATCGCTTCGCAGCACCACCGTTCCCATGCCGCGGCGGCGTTTTTCCCGTCGCCGTTCGAGCAGGCGGCGGTGCTGTGCATCGACGGCATCGGCGAATGGCATTCGACCACGATCTGGAAGGGCGACGGCTCCAAGCTCGACCTGATGAACTCGATTTCCTATCCGCACTCGGTCGGCCTGTTCTACTCGGCGTTCACCTATTACTGCGGTTTCAAGGTCGACTCCGGCGAGTACAAGCTCATGGGCCTGGCGCCCTATGGCCGGCCGATCTATGCCGACAAGATCCGCAAGGAACTGATCAACATCCGCGCCGATGGCTCCTTCACCCTGAACATGAAGTACTTCGAGTACCTGCGCGGCGAGCGCATGGTCGGCGAGGCCTTCGAGGAACTGTTCGGCGGCCCGGTGCGCAAGCCGGAGAGCCCGATCACCCAGCGCGAATGCGACTTGGCGGCCTCGGTGCAGCAGGTGACCGAGGAAGTGGTGCTGGGGCTGGCCACCGCGGCTGTGCGGCAGACCGGTTACCGCAACCTGTGCCTGGCCGGTGGCGTGGCGCTCAACTGCGTGGCCAACGGTGTGCTCAGTCGTTCCGGACGTTTCGACGCAATCTGGATTCAGCCTGCGGCCGGCGATGCCGGCTGTGCCCTGGGGGCGGCCATGGACTATTCGGTCAAGCGCACCGGGCGCCCGCACCTGGGCAGCAAGAAGCTCGACGCCATGAGCGGCAGCCTGTTGGGACCGGGTTTTGGCGATGAAGAGATTCAGGCGTTTCTCGACGCCAACCAGTATCCGTACCGGCGCTTCGAGGGTGCCGATCTGTATGACGAAACCGCGCGGCACCTGGCCGACGGCGCCGTGGTCGGCTGGTTCCAGGGACGCATGGAGTTCGGCCCGCGAGCCCTGGGCGCGCGCTCGATCCTCGGCGATCCACGCAATCCCGAGATGCAGCGCACCATGAACCTGAAGATCAAGTACCGCGAATCCTTCCGGCCCTTTGCCCCGGCGGTGCTGGACGAGGACGCCCAGGTCTACTTCGACATCTGCGAGAAGAGCCCGTACATGCTGATGGTTTCGCAGGTCAACGACTCGATCAAAACCGCCGAGTCGTTGCAGCCCGGTGGCCCCGAGCGTGGCCTGGGCAGCATCAACTCGATCCGTTCGCAGCTGCCGGCGGTGACCCATGTCGACCTGTCGGCGCGGGTGCAGACGGTGACCGAAGAAAACAACGCGCCGTTCACCCATCTGCTGCGCAGTTTCAAGAAGCGCACCGGCTGCTCGGTGCTGGTCAACACCTCGTTCAACGTGCGCGGCGAACCGATCGTGTGCAAGCCGGAAGAAGCCTATGCCTGCTTCATGCGCACCGAGATGGATGTGCTGGTGCTGGGCAGCTTTATTCTCGAGCGCACGACCCAGCCGGAGTTCGTCGAAGAGGTCGACTGGCGCAACGAGATTCCGCTGGACTGATCGCTCACTCACTTTTTATTCAGGAGACAAGGCCATGCTCAGGTTGCTTTCGTTGTTGATGTTCGCTGTGGTGTTGCTACCGATCGGCTGGGCGCGCCGGATATTCAATTCCTCGCGCTTCAGCCAGCGTTTCCATCAAGGCTCGACGGCGTGGGACCACCCGGAAAACACCCGTTAGGCCGCATAACTGCAAGGGCTCGGATCCATGTCAACGGTCATCTACAAGAACTTGAATGCCTCACCGATTCACGCCGTCAATGGCGCTGGGGTCTGGCTTGAGGATGCTTCGGGCAAACGCTACCTCGACACCTGCGGCGGGGTGGCGGTTTCCAGCCTGGGACATGGACATCCACGGATCGCCGCGGCCATCGAGCAGCAGGCGAAAAAACTCAGTTGGGCCCATGCCGGCAGCTTCACCACGGCCGCCGCCGAGGAGTTGGCGGACCTGCTGGTGGGGGCCTCCGGCGGGTTGGCCAAGGCGCAGTTTCTCTCCGGCGGCTCCGAGGTCATGGAGCTGGCGATGAAAATTGCCTACCAGTATCAGTGCGAGCGCGGGCTGCCGGGCAAATCGATCTTTATCTCGCGCCAGCAGAGCTACCACGGCAGCACCCTGGGGACCCTGTCGATTTCCGGCAACCTGCAGCGTCGCGGGGTCTTCGAGCCTCTGCTGGGGCCCGCCGAATTTGTCTCGCCCTGTTATGCCTATCGCCATCAGGGCGCCGATGAAAGCGACGAGCAGTACGGGACGCGCCTGGCGCTGGAACTGGAGGAAAAAATCAGCGCGCTGGGCAGCGACAGGGTGGCGGCGTTCTTCGCCGAAACCGTGGTCGGTTCCACCAACGGCGCGGTGCCGCCGGTGCCGGGTTACTTCCGCAAGATCAAGGCGGTGTGCGAGCGCCACGACGTGTTGCTGATCCTCGACGAGGTCATGGCCGGCATGGGGCGTACCGGCAGGTTCTTCGCCTATGAGGACGACGGCATCGTGCCGGACATGGTCGCGGTCGGCAAAGGCCTGGCGGCCGGTTACCAGCCGATCTCGGCGTTGCTGGTCAGCAGCCAGGTGCATGAGGCCATGGCGGGCAACTCCGGGGTGCTGGGCAACGGCCAGACCCACGTCAACCATCCGCTGGCCTGCGCGGTTGCGCTGGAGGTGCAGCGGGTCATCCAGGACGAGAACCTGCTGCAGGCCGTGCGTCTGCGTGGCGAGCAATTGCGCCACGGCCTGCGCGAGTGCCTGGCGCGCTTCGAGCATGTCGGCGATGTGCGCGGGCGCGGCCTGTTCGTCGGGGTGGAGTTCGTTCAGGACCGGGGCACCCGCGAGCCGTATCAGGGTGGCGGTCGTTACGCCGCGCGGCTCAAGGCGCAGGCACTGGAGCAAGGGCTGCTGATCTATCCGGGTTCGGGAACCGCCGATGGCGTCCAGGGAAACCACGTGCTGTTCGCGCCGCCCTTCATCTCCAGCGAAGCGGAAATCGCCGAAATGGTCGAGCGCTTCACGGCGGTGGTCGAGGCCTGCCAGCAGGGCTAGCGGGGAGGGCGGACCGGGGTGTTTTCGAAATGTACCAACAGCCAATAATGGAAAAGACTATGCAGACCATCGAACCATGCAAGGACAAAGTTCTATTGTCGGTGTGCACCATGGACTGGTGCGATCACGGCGTTGAATTCGCCAAGACGGTTTTTTCCAACCTGGAAGTGTTCTGTTGGGACCCGGGCGACCCCTATCCGTATCACCTGGAAGACTGGGAAGGCGACTGGATCATTTCCTATCGCGGCGACTTCATCTTCCCGCCGAGCATCTATCAGCGGGCCCGCAAGGGCGCGATCAACCTGCACCCGGCGCCGCCGAAGTACCGCGGCCTGGGCAGCCAGCACTACGCGATCTACTACCAGGATGAAACCTACGGTTCGACCTGCCATCACCTGGCGCCCTCGGTGGACAGCGGCGACATCATCCACGTCGCGCGTTTCAACGTCGCCCCGGCGGAAACCGCGTCTTCGCTGCGCCTGCATGTCGGCGCCTATTGCCTGCAGCAGTTCATCCACCTGTTGACCGACTACATCCTGCAAGGCCGTCCGTTGCCGGTGTCGCCCGAGCGTTGGGGCGAGCGGCTGTACAAGCAATCCGAACTCAAACCCTGGATGGAAAAGATCCGGGCCGAAGAACCCGATCATCGCTGCTTCAAGTAGCGAGGATGGATGCCGGCCCGCGCGGGGCGGCATCCCCGGTTGGTAAACCCTGCTCCCGCGACTTCTACGAGAGACCGTCAAATGTTTGATTTATCGAGCTTTGGTGCTGCTATGGCCGTTTATGTCATCGGAACCGCCAGCCCTGGCCCGGGTAACCTGGCGATTGCCAACACCTCGCTCAGCTACGGGCGTACCCCGGGGCTGGCGCTGGCGGCCGGGGTCATTTCCGGTTCGTTGTGCTGGGGGGCGATGACGGCCGCGGGCGTCTCGGCCTTGCTGATGTCCAACACCCAGGTGCTGGTCTGGCTGAAGATCCTCGGCGCCTGCTACCTGTTATGGCTGGCCTACAAATCCATCCGCGGCGCTTTGAGCCCCAACGCGGTCAACCTCAACCGCGCCCGGGCCAAACAGAGCCGCACGCTGGGGTTCTACCTGCAAGGGCTGGGCATCCACCTGACCAACCCCAAGGCGGCCCTGACCTGGTTCACCGTGACCACCGTCGGCCTCAGTGCCACGGCGCCGTCCTGGGCCAGCTTCGTGCTGGTGGGCAGCTGCGCGGTCGCCGGCTTCGTGATTTTCTGTGCCTATGCCCTGGCCTTTTCCGCGCGTTCGGCGGAGCCGTTTTTCGTCCGCACGCGCAAGGCTTTCGGCCTGGTGTGCGGCGCGTTCTACACGATGGTCGCCGCGGGCTTCATCGGGTCCTTGCTGTAAGCGTGGATAAGCCTCGCCCGTGGCGATCGCCGGGGCGAAAACAATGAATCAGGGCTCTGTTCGGAGCATGTACTTCTCAGGATGACTGTATGCCGTTGTCGATCGACTTGTTGTTGGCTTTCGCCTTGTTTGCCTTTGTCACCTCGGTGACCCCCGGACCGAACAACACCATGCTGCTGGCCTCGGGGGTGAATTTCGGATTCCGTCGCACGGTGCCGCATATCCTCGGGATCAGTTCGGGGTTCCTGGTGCTGGTGCTGGCCGTCGGCCTGGGCCTGGGGGCGGTGTTCGAGGCCTACCCGGTGTTGTACAAGGTGCTGCGCTACGTCGGTGCCGCCTATCTGCTGTACCTGGCCTGGAACATCGCCCGTTCCGGGCCGGTGTCCCAGGAAGTCGATGGCAAGGGCCGGCCACTGGGGTTCTGGGGCGCCGCGGCGTTTCAGTGGGTCAACCCCAAGGCCTGGGTCATGGCGCTGGGGGCCATCAGTACCTACACGCCGTTGCAGGGTTACTTCTTCAACGTGGTGGTGATCGCCAGCCTGTTTGCCTTGATCAACGCGCCGAGCGTCGGGGTCTGGGCCGGGTTCGGCAGCGTGCTGCGCAATGTCCTGCGCGATCCGCGCTGGTTGCGCCTGTTCAACTACGGCATGGCGTTGCTGCTGGTGATTTCGCTGTTCCCGCTGCTGCAAGCCTGAGGGGCCTTCGCAGGGCGTTATGCCGCCACCCGCCGCAACCGGCGCGTGGCGGTTTTTTTTGCCCGCTCATTACCCCTGGGCGACAGCTGCCACGCCGGGTTCGTGGCGGGTCAGGCGGCACCATTTGTGCCAGGTGAATTGCAGTTGCAGCAGCGCCGCCCTGGCCATTTCCAGATCCTGTTCCGGCAGATGCGGTGCCTGCTCCAGGGCCTTGAGCAGGGCGATGGTCGGAGCGTCCAGTCGATCACTGCGGCGTGGCGTCGGTCCGCCTGACTTGAGCAGCGTGGCGATGCTCTGCAGGTAGTGTCCGCGTTCGACAGCCAGAGCGCCGGTCGCGGCGCCCAGGCTGGCGCGCAATTGCAGTAATTCGTCGCCCAGGTCGAGCCCGAGCAGGCCGTTGTCCCAGTGCTGGCGGCGTTCCTGGGGCAGGCTTTCGGAGTAGCGCGCCAGGCGGATCAGGCGGTCGGCCATGCGCCCGCCGAACCAGCTCTCGGCTTGCTCCAGCGGGCGCGAGGTGAGTTGCGCCAGGTCGAACAGCGAGGCGCGGAACATCCGCCGGTAGTGATGCTCGCCAGGGTTGAGGCTGACCAGGCGGAACACCAGGACCGCGATGCCGACGCCGACCAGGGTCGCCATGGCCTTGTTGAGGAAGTTGGCCAGGTCGTAGGTCATCAGGTTGCCGGGGCCGACGTTGTTGACGAAAAAGATACAGAACGCCGACGCGATCGGCGCCATCCGCGGCTTGCTCATGCACAGCGAGGCACAAAACAGCGGCACCCCGAGGCCCACGCACAGCAGCGGGAAACCATCCCAGCCGGGCAGCAAGCCCAGGCCGACGAAGCCGGCGACCGGTACCGACAGGGCGATGCCCTTGAGAAAGTTGAGGCTGGAGGCAGAAGGGTTTTCCCGGCCGGCGAACAGGCTCAGCACCACCCCGCAGATCGACACCGCACCCAGGCCGGAGGGCCAGGCCGAGAGCACCCAGAAGCCGGCCACGGCGAGAAACGCCAGGGCGCTGCGCAGGCCGCCAAGGATGCCTTGCTCGATATCCCGGTGCCAGGACAGGGCGCCAGGCGCGCCGTGGGGTACCCGGCCTTGCTCGACGGCCTGCAGGGTCTGCGCGCTGCGTTCCAGCAGCACCGGCACCTGAGCCAGTTGCATCAGGCACAGATGCGCGTCCTGTGACAGGCTGCGGTCCTGCAGCGCCTCTTGAAGGCGTGCCGACAATTGGACGATCGCCTCTTCGTCGTTGTGTTCCAGGGCCGTAGCCAATTGTTCGATCAGTGGCGCCACGGAGGTCTTCGCGGTGCTGTCGAGCATCAGTTGCTGGCGGGCCACGCCGCGGGCGGCACGCAGCAGGCTCAGCAAGTCGCGGCTGAGCACCCGCAGGGCCCGGGAGCGCCGTCGTCCCTGGGGGCCTTCGAACCAGGCGTGATCGCGCTGGGCATCGACCGCCACCAGCTTGCCGAGGGCTTCCAGCAGCCCCTTGCGCTGGTCCTGGCCGATCAGCTCGGAGGCTGCGGCGCGCATGCCGGCTTGCCAGGCCGCCTTGCCCTGGGTGGCCAGCGCCTGTTCGACCCGGCGCGGCCAGAGCAGGGTGCTGGCGATCGCCGCACAGATGATGCCCAGGCTGATTTCCGAACAGCGAGCCACGGCCTGGTCGAACACCAGCAGCGGATGGGCGGTGGCGGGCAGGGCGATGATCGCTGCGGTATAGCCGGCCAGTACGAAGCCGTAGGAGGCGTGATTGCGCAGCAGCGAGGCGCCGGTGGTGCAGAAGGCCAGCCACAGCGCCATCGCCAGCAGAAACAGCAGGGGCTTCTGGCCGAACAGGCCGATCAGCACGATCGAGGCCAGGGCCCCGCTAAAGGTGCCGAGCAGACGGAAGGCGCCCTTGGCCAGGACCATGCCGCTGCTGGGCTGGCTGACGATGAACACAGTGGTCAGGGCCCATTGCGGCTGCTCGAGGTTGAAACGAAAGGCCAGGTACAAGGCAATGACCCCGGCGATCATGTTCCTGATGGCGAACAGCAGGTCGTTGCGGCTGGGAGCCAGGACGGCCAGCCAGAAATCGGGGATTCGCAGGGTAGGGCTTTTCATTCGCAAGGCACATAGATAGCTAGCTAATGATTAGCATCGTATCTACTTGCCTGGAAAATTCCAATGAAGATTTTTCCGCGTCTGGCGAGGATGCAGGCGGGTAGGAGAGCAGGGTTTATCGGAGGGGGAAGAAAGAAAAAGGGCCCTGTGCGGATGGCTGGGCCCTTGAGGAATCACTCGGCGATTTGCAGCTTGCGCGATTCGGTGTAGACGTAGCGGACTTTCTCGTACTCGAATGGTGAGTCCAGCTGGCCATAGCGGAAGCTGGTCTGATAGCGCTTGTCGATGCTGCGCAGGACCCAGAGCTCCGGGTGGTTCGAGCTGACCTCGGAAACGTTGAGGAAGTTGATCGCCGACTCGGTGGTGTAGTCCACGACCAGCCCGGCGGTGTCGCGAAGGTTCGAGGGCCCGAGGATCGGCAGGACGAAATAGGCGCCGCCCGGCACGCCGTAGAAGCCCAGGGTCTGGCCGAAGTCTTCGCTCTGGCGTGGCAGGCCCATGCTGGTGGCCGGGTCCCAGAGACCGCCGATGCCGATGGTGGTGTTGACCAGCAGGCGCGCGGTGGTGTTCAGCGAGCGCTGGCCCTTGAACTGCAGCAGGCTGTTGACCAGGTTGGGCACGTCGCCCAGGTTGTTGAAGAAGTTGCTCACACCGGTGCGCAGGAAGCTCGGGGTGATGTAGCGGTAACCGTCGACCACCGGCAGGAATACCCACTGATCGAAGCGGTAGTTGAAGTGGTAGACCCGACGGTTCCACGACTCCAGCGGGTCGTAGACGTTCAGCGCGTTGAGGGTCGAACGCTCGAATTCGCGCTGGTCCAGGCCCGGGTTGAACTTGAGCCGCTTGAGCGGTTCGGTGAAGCCGTCCCCGTCTGCGACCACGGGTGTCTCGGCCTTGCTGTCGTCGGCATTGGCATAACCTGCGCAGAACAACGCAGCGATGAGCAGGAGATGTTTAGCCACGGAAGAACTCCAGCATGGCGTCGCTGTTGACGCGGTAGTTGAGGTTGCCGCAATGGCCGCCATGGGGGTAGACCGTCAGCCGGTCGCCAAAGGTCTTGCGCAGGAACCCCAGGTCGCCCGGGCCGAGGATCACGTCGTCGGCGTTGTGCATCACGGCGATTTTCGGACTGTCCCGCAGGTAGTCCTTGAGTGCGTACAGGCTCACCTGGTCGATCAGTTGCAGCACGCTGCCGCCGTCGGTGCGGGCGCGCCACATCGGGATCACCTGCTCGGTGAGGTAGCAGTCGAAGTCGCATTGCAGGGCGCGCTTGAGGAATGGCGTGAGGCTGGTGCCTTCGCTGATCGGGTACTTGGGCGGGGTGATCAGGCCGCGGCGGTTGATCAGATCCGAGGTGAAGGCGATGTCGGCGGCGGAGAAGCGGAACGAGGTGCCGATCAGCATCGCCATCTGCTCGTTGCTCAGGTGCTGCTTGGACTGCTGGAAGTCATAGAGCAGGGCATCGTTGAGGTCGATATAGCCCTTCTGCTGGAAGTAGCGGGTCAGCTTGTTCAGCACCAGCTCGTAGAAGGTGGTGGTGTTGTTGATGCCCTTGACCTCCGTCTGCACCAGCTTGTCGAGGTTGGTGACGGAGGTATAGAGATTGACCGGCGGGTTGAGCAGCAGGACTTTCTTGAAGTTGAAGCTGCGCCGGGTTTCGTCCAGCTTGCTGACGAAGGCCGCATCCAGGGCGCCGAGGCTGTAGCCGGTGAGGTAGAAGTCGGTGACCGGCAGTTTCGGGTTCTGCGCGCGCACCGCCTGCATCACGCGGTACATGTCTTCGGCGTCTTCCTTGGTCACGCCCGGCGTGGCGAACCGCGAGGCGGCGCTGATGAAGTCGAAGCTGGTGGGCGAGGACAGCTGCACCACATGGTAGCCGGCCTGGTAATAGAGCTTCTTCAGGTATTCGTTGAGGCTGCTGTCATAGCGCGCGCCGGTGCCGGCGATAAGGAAGATCAGCGGTGCGGCATGGTCCTGCTCGGCGATGCGGTAGGTGAGCTTCTTCACGGCCCAGAAGTTGTCCGGCAGGATGAACTCGCGCTCGGGGCGCAAGGTCAGGCTGCGGTCCGTCTGATTGATGTCGTCGTCACTCGGCAGCTTCGGACGCAGGTCCGGCGGAGTGGTGGCAATGGTCGCCTCGAACGGATTGGTCAAGGGGTAGCCATAGCTGGCGGCGTCGATGTCGACCGCGAGCGCGGACGCACTCGAGATAAGGCCGCCAAACAGGGCAGCGAAGCGCAAGGAACGGAGCATGACTAAATCCCTGTAGAGGAAGGTGCCGAGTGAAGTTCGCAGGCTATGACCACCGGGTTACTGCCGAAGTGCCATGGCACGGCACAAAAAACGATCGAGGCAGGGCAAAGCCGGATCGGCGGTAATAGTCGCCAGACGATACACTTTGCCGCTGTTTGCTCAACAGTTATCTGTGTAACAGGCTTGCTTACCGGCCTCGGGCGATTATGCTGGGCACCGTTTTCGCTTATCGGAGTGCTTCATGTCCCGCCGTTTTCCCGTGATTCTGCTGCTTGTTGTCCTGCCGTTGTGGCTGGCCGCCAGTTATGGCGTGCGCTATGGCTTCATGGAGGACGCTCGATGGGTCGGCGTCTGCGTCGACGAGGCCAGCCGCTGGGAGTGCCAGGCGCGTTCCAGCCTGGGGCTGCTGATCCACTTCAAGGTCATGGGCTGGGCGGCGCTGGCGGCGTCCCTGATCGCCTTCGTGATACCGGGTCGTGCCGGCTGGAGCCTGGCGGTGCTGGCGCTGCTGTTCGGCTTTCCGGCGCTGGCGCTCTACAACACCAGCCTGGCGGTGTTTGCCATTGTTATCGGTGCCTTGCGGCTGGTGCGGGCGCCTGGCGCGGTAGAGTGACTTGAATCGCCGGTAATAAAAAAGGGATGACCATGGTCATCCCTTTTTTCTGTCAGGCCTCAGGCTTTGCGAGCCCGCAAGCTGCGCCACAGGGCGGCGACCATCAGCACGCTGACCAGGGCCCAGCCCCAGGCCTGCTGGTTTTCCAGGCCTTCGCGATACAGCTGAGGGGCGATGCCGGCACCGAGGATAAAGGTCAGCAGGGCAATTTCGCGACGCGGCACCCGCACCGGACGGCACAGGTAGACCAGGGCCGGCAGGAGCAGGGCGGCGCTGGGGAAGCTGCGATAGCGTGGGTCGAACACCAGCTCCAGCATCATCACCGCGGCGGCGAAGCCGGCAGCAGCAAGCAGCCAGCCGGCACGTTTTTCCAGGCTGTCGAAAGCGCGTTGGCGCCAGCCGGTTTGTGGGCTCAGGCTCAGTGCCGCGTGGGCCAGCACCAACAGGTTCAGGGCCAGCAGCAGGCCTGCCCAGAACCATTCCCCGGCAAAGCGGCTGGTGACCCGCGCCAGCTCGCCCCAGGCGCCGATGGAGCAGGCGGCGAGGGCGCCAAGCAAGGGCAGGACCAGGGCCGCGCGAGTGCCGCGGACCCGGCCACCGAGGATCAGCGTGGCAAGGAAGATCACCCCGCCCACGCCCAGCCACAATGGCCAGTAAGGCAGGTTCGACACCGGCCCGGCGAGCACTCCCTTGTCCTGGCGATCGGCATCGAACAGCCCCCAGTAACCGCCGACCGCGCCTTCGCTGGCACGTTTCCACGGCTGGTCGAAGGCTTCGATCAGGTTGTAATGCCAGCCATTCTGTTCGGCCATGACCACAAAACCACGGATGAACTTGGCCTCGTTGACCCGGCTCGGCAGGGCGGTTTCGCGCTGGCGGCCTTCGCTGGGCCAGCCGGTTTCGCCGATCATCACGTCCTTGGGCGCGAACTTGTTGCCGAACACCTGGCGCACCTGGGCCACATGGTTCAACGCGGCATCGATGTTGGACGGATCGTCTTCCCAGTAGGGCAGCAGGTGAATGGTCAGGAAGTCCACTGCCGGCGCGATTTCCGGGTGCTTGAGCCAGAACTCCCAGACGTCCGCGTAGGTGACCGGCTGTTTGACGTGGGCCTTGACCTTGTTGATCAGCCGGGCCAGTTGCGGGCCGGTGACTTCCTTGCGCAGCAGGGCTTCGTTACCGACGATCACCGAGCTCACCACATCCGGGTTGGCATTGGCCGAGGCGATCAGCAGGTCGACCTCTTTTTCGCTGTCCACCGGGTTGCTGTTGATCCAGGCGCCGATCATCAGCTTCAGGCCGTGCTTGCGCGCCAGGTCCGGCAGGGCTTCGAGGCCGGTCATGGAATAGGTACGGATGCACTCGAAGCGGGTCGCCAGCAATGCCAGGTCGGCGTCCATGCGCTCCGGGCGCAACTTGAACGGCTGGTCGAAGGGCGACTGGTCCTTGTCGAACGGGGTGTAGGACGCGCATTGCAGCTTGTGGCTGGCGCTGGCGACATCCGGCAGCACCACCGGTTGGCCGAGGCCGTACCAGAAGCCACAGAGCGCGAAGAGCCCCAGCAGGCAGGCGAATAGATAGGGCAGAAGCGGGAAGCGGGCAATCGAGGGCATGGTCAGGCCGTCAGGAAACAAAGCCGGGCATCTTACCCGGATTTGCCGCTGCCCAGGTGGCCTGCATGATTTTGACATGCAAAGTTCGGGCGGGATTGGGCGACTGTTTTGGGCATGCCCTGATTACTGGCGAACTGGTGTCGTTGCTGAATGTTTTGAGGTCGCAGTCAGAGCAGGTCGCCTTTGGCGTCAGGTTGATGATCGACGCGTCAGAGTTCTCATAGGGCAATCGCGCTGATGTTCGAGCAAGTCGGTGGGGCGTGATGAGGGCGCTGTGCACCATAACAACAGGTTGACGCGGCTCGGCACCCGTCGGGCGCAGCACTTTCGGGGAAGTAACGATGAAGATGCGACGACTCTTAGGCGCAGGTGCCGGTCTGGTGCTTGCGATCAGCTCCACCCTGGCCAGCGCCGACAGCAAAACCCTGAGCATCGGCTATGTCGACGGTTGGTCGGACAGTGTGGCGACCACCTATGTAGCCTCTGAGGTGATCAAGCAGAAACTCGGTTATGACGTGAAGCTGCAGGCTGTGGCGACCGGGATCATGTGGCAGGGCGTGGCCACCGGCAAGCTGGACGCCATGCTATCGGCCTGGCTGCCGGTGACCCACGGCGAGTACTGGACCAAGAACAAGGACAAGGTGGTCGACTACGGTCCCAACTTCAAGGACGCGAAAATCGGCCTGATCGTGCCGGAGTACGTCAAGCCCAAGAGCATCGCCGACCTGAAGGATGACACCAGCTTCAAGAACAAGATCGTCGGTATCGATGCCGGCTCGGGCGTGATGCTCAAGACCGACCAGGCCATCAAGGACTACGGTCTGGACTACAAGCTGCAAGCCAGTTCGGGCGCGGCGATGATTGCCGAACTGACCCGTGCCGAAGAGAAGAACGACTCCATCGCGGTCACCGGCTGGGTGCCGCACTGGATGTTCGCCAAGTGGAAGCTGCGCTTCCTGGACGATCCGAAAGGTGTTTACGGTGCTGCTGAAACCGTCAACAGCATTGGCAGCAAGGGCCTGGAGAAGAAAGCGCCGGAGGTTGCGGCCTTCCTGAAGAAGTTCCAGTGGGCTTCCAAGGATGAAATCGGCGAGGTGATGCTGGCAATTCAAGAGGGCGCCAAGCCGGAAGCTGCGGCCAAGGACTGGGTGGCCAAACACCCTGAGCGCGTCGCCGAGTGGACCGCTAACTGATCAAGGAAGTGTCTAGATAGCAGGTCTTGAGGCCGTCGGGTGTTCGCACCCGGCGGCCTTTTGTTTTGGCTGGTGCAAAAGTGCCTGTAAGGGGGGCTGTCGTTCTAATACTAAGGTCGTCTGGAACCGGCCCGAGAGCTGCATAGAGTGGACTACGTTCCAACTAAAATCTGTGCTGCGAGGATAAAAACAATGAACGACAGCATTTACCTCTCGATTCAAAACAGCTCGCGTTTCAAGGAGCTGGTCAGCAAGCGCGAACGATTCGCCTGGATACTGTCGGCGATCATGCTTGGGCTTTATTCGGGCTTCATCCTGCTGATTGCCTATGGACCCCATGTGCTGGGGGCAAAACTCAGTCCTGAATCATCCATCACCTGGGGTATTCCCATTGGTGTCGGGTTGATTGTCGCGGCCTTTGTCCTGACCGGCATCTACGTGCGACGCGCCAATGGCGAATTCGACGACCTGAACAATGCGATTCTCAAGGAGGCTCAGCAATGATCCGGCGTCTATTGGCTTTTTTTAGCGTCGCGGCCTTTGCTCCAAGTCTCTGGGCGGCCGACGCCCTGACCGGCGAAGTACATAAACAACCCCTCAATGTCTCTGCGATCATCATGTTCGTGCTGTTCGTCGGGGCCACCCTGTGCATCACCTACTGGGCCTCCAAGCGCAACAAGTCGGCGGCTGACTACTATGCTGCGGGCGGCAAGATCACCGGTTTCCAGAACGGTCTGGCGATTGCCGGTGACTACATGTCGGCGGCGTCCTTCCTGGGAATTTCCGCCCTGGTGTTCACTTCCGGCTATGACGGCCTGATCTATTCGATCGGCTTCCTGGTGGGCTGGCCGATCATCCTGTTCCTGATCGCCGAGCGCCTGCGCAACCTGGGCAAGTACACCTTTGCCGACGTGGCGTCCTATCGCCTCGGGCAGACCCAGATCCGCTCGCTGTCGGCCTGCGGCTCGCTGGTGGTGGTGGCGTTCTACCTGATCGCGCAAATGGTTGGTGCCGGCAAGCTGATCCAGCTGCTGTTCGGCCTCGATTACCATGTGGCGGTGATCCTGGTGGGTATCCTGATGGTGCTGTACGTGCTGTTCGGCGGCATGCTGGCGACCACCTGGGTGCAGATCATCAAGGCGGTCCTGCTGCTGTCCGGCGCCTCGTTCATGGCGCTGATGGTCATGAAACATGTCAACTTCGACTTCAACATGCTGTTCTCCGAAGCCACCAAGGTTCACCCCAAAGGTGAAGCGATCATGAGCCCGGGCGGCCTGGTGAAGGATCCGATCTCGGCCTTCTCCCTCGGCCTGGCGCTGATGTTCGGTACCGCGGGCCTACCGCACATCCTGATGCGCTTCTTCACCGTGAGCGACGCCAAGGAAGCGCGCAAGAGCGTGCTGTATGCCACCGGCTTCATCGGCTACTTCTACATCCTGACCTTCATCATCGGTTTTGGCGCGATCCTCTTGGTCAGCACCAACCCGGCGTTCAAGGACGCGGCGGGCGCTCTGCTCGGCGGCAACAACATGGCGGCGGTGCACCTGGCCAATGCCGTGGGCGGCAGCGTGTTCCTCGGCTTCATCTCGGCGGTGGCGTTCGCCACTATCCTGGCGGTGGTGGCTGGCCTGACCCTGGCCGGCGCCTCGGCGGTTTCCCACGACCTGTATGCCAGCGTGATCAAGAAGGGCAAGGCCAACGAGAAGGATGAAATCCGCGTCTCGAAGATCACCACTGTGTGCCTGGGGGTGCTGGCGATTGCCCTGGGCATCCTGTTCGAGAGCCAGAACATCGCGTTCATGGTCGGCCTGGCGTTCTCCATCGCGGCGAGCTGCAACTTCCCGGTACTGCTGCTTTCCATGTACTGGAAGAAGCTCACCACCCGCGGCGCCATGATTGGCGGCTGGCTGGGCCTGGTCAGTGCCGTTGGCCTGATGATCCTCGGCCCGACCATCTGGGTGCAGATCATGGGGCATGAGAAAGCCATCTTCCCTTACGAGTACCCGGCGCTGTTCTCGATGATCATTGCCTTCATCGGGATCTGGTTCTTCTCCATCACCGACAAGTCCACTGCGGCTGACAATGAGCGGGCGCTGTTCTTCCCGCAATTCGTGCGCTCGCAGACCGGCCTGGGCGCCAGCGGGGCGGTATCGCACTAAGGCTCCTGTGTATCGGCTTCTATATATAAGCTGAGTTGCAAACCAATGCCCCTGTCGAGAGACAGGGGCATTTTTGTTGGCTCCAGGAATGGGTCGTTCCTTGTAGCCGCTGGCGCAACCTGCGATCGAGCACGCAGCGCTCGCAAGCTCTTCAGTGAGAGGGGGTGGAGTTGGCGTTCCATATCCGCTGTGCGGCCGAATACAGGCTGCTACAGGGAAATGGCGGGGGAGGGGGGTACAAACGAATACGGCCTCTATAAAGAGACCGTATCCGGTGCAGTCAAGACGTTAGCGCAAGGCAACAGGTCTTACTTGCGGTCTTCCAGCTTGGTGATGTCGCGCGACTCGTAGCCGGTGTACAGCTGGCGAGGACGGCCGATCTTGTAAGGGCTGGAGAGCATTTCTTTCCAGTGCGAGATCCAGCCGACGGTACGCGCCAGGGCGAAGATCACGGTGAACATGCTGGTCGGAATGCCGATGGCCTTGAGGATGATCCCCGAGTAGAAGTCGACGTTCGGGTACAGCGAGCGTTCGATGAAGTACGGGTCGGTCAGGGCGATCTCTTCCAGGCGCATGGCCAGTTCGAGTTGCTTGTCGTGCTTGATGCCCAGCTCTTTCAGCACTTCGTCGCAGGTCTGCTTCATGACGGTGGCGCGTGGGTCGCGGTTCTTGTAGACGCGGTGGCCGAAGCCCATCAGCTTGAACGGATCGCTCTTGTCCTTGGCCTTGGCGATGAACTTGTCGATGTTCGAGACATCGCCAATTTCGTCGAGCATGGTCAGTACCGCTTCGTTGGCGCCGCCGTGAGCCGGGCCCCAGAGTGCAGCGATACCGGCAGCGATACAGGCGAACGGGTTGGCACCCGAGGAGCCTGCCAGGCGTACGGTGGAGGTCGATGCGTTCTGCTCGTGGTCGGCATGGAGGATGAAGATCCGGTCCATTGCCTTGGCCAGCACCGGGCTGATCGGTTTGATCTCGCACGGGGTGTTGAACATCATGTGCAGGAAGTTTTCCGCGTACGACAGGTCGTTGCGCGGGTACATCATGGGTTGGCCCATGGAGTACTTGTAAACCATCGCGGCCAGGGTCGGCATCTTGGCAACCAGGCGGATCGCGGAGATTTCGCGATGCTGCGGGTTATTGATGTCCAGGGAGTCGTGGTAGAAGGCCGAGAGGGCGCCGACTACGCCGCACATGACGGCCATCGGGTGGGCGTCGCGACGGAAGCCGTTGAAGAAGGTCTTCAACTGCTCGTGAACCATGGTGTGGTTCTTCACGTTGCTGACGAACTGGGCCTTCTGTTCTGCGGTCGGCAATTCGCCGTTGAGCAGCAGGTAGCAGGTTTCCAGGTAGTCCGACTTTTCAGCCAACTGTTCGATTGGGTAGCCGCGGTGCAACAGAATGCCGTTGTCGCCGTCGATATAGGTGATTTTCGACTCGCAGGAGGCGGTCGACATGAAACCCGGGTCAAAGGTGAAGCGGCCCGTGGCCGTCAAGCCCCGAACATCGATTACATCGGGACCAACGGTGCCGGTTAAAATGGGCAGCTCGACGGGGGCTGCGCCCTCGATGATCAACTGCGCTTTTTTGTCAGCCATGTGGCCTCCTATTTATGCTTGAAATCATCAGACAGACCCCCCACGCAGGGCCCGCACCACTATAGTGAGATAAATCCGAATGTCAATTTGCCTAAAGTCTTGCCCCAGAAGGCTTTAACCGGACTTTTTCCTCGAAATTCCCCGCCATTTACGCCTTTTATCCGCCTAACGCAATGAGCTATTAGGGGAAGGGGATTGCGTTGTCATTAGTAGCCTAACTGTCTATACTCGGCCACCGACCGCCATGGGCTTTCGGGCCCGGTTTGATGGGGGTCGTCACTCCCTGGGTGGTGGGTACCTGACCAGTGCACTCCCCAACAACTTTGCCCTGATTGTTAGGGGCTCTTCAGTGTGAAAAAAGCCGTGAATAGCCAACGACCTGTAAACCTAGACCTAAGGACCATCAAACTCCCAGTCACTGCTTACACGTCCATCCTTCACCGTATTTCCGGTGTCATCCTCTTTGTGAGCCTTGCCATCATGCTTTATGCATTGGACAAGTCGCTCAGCTCCGAGGAAGGCTTCGGCGAGGTGAAAGCGTGTCTGACCAGTCCGCTAGCCAAGCTAGTGATTTGGGGCATCCTGTCCGCCTTGCTGTATCACTTGGTTGCCGGTGTGCGCCATTTGATCATGGACATGGGCATCGGTGAGACGCTGGAAGGCGGCAAGCTGGGCTCTAAAATCGTTATCGCCGTATCCGTGGTGGTAATCGTTCTGGCAGGAGTTTGGATATGGTAACTAACGTCACGAACCTGTCGCGTTCGGGCCTCTATGACTGGATGGCACAACGTGTGTCTGCGGTCGTTCTCGCGGCTTATTTCATCTTCCTGATCGGATACCTCGTTGCGAACCCGGGCCTTGGCTACGAGCAATGGCACGCACTGTTCTCCAACAACTGGATGCGTATCTTCAGCCTGCTGGCCATGGTTGCTCTGGGCGCTCACGCCTGGGTCGGCATGTGGACCATTTCGACCGACTACCTGACGCCGATGGCGCTGGGCAAATCGGCGACTGCAGTACGTTTCCTTTTCCAGGCAGTATGCGGCGTTGCAATGTTCGCCTACTTCGTCTGGGGTGTGCAGATTCTCTGGGGTATCTGATTCATGGCTAACATTCCAACGATTTCTTTCGACGCCATCATCATTGGTGGCGGCGGCGCCGGCATGCGTGCCGCATTGCAGCTGGCCCAGGGCGGCCACAAGACTGCAGTGATCACCAAGGTGTTCCCGACCCGCTCGCACACTGTGTCGGCCCAGGGCGGCATCACCTGCGCCATCGCGTCGGCCGACCCGAACGATGACTGGCGCTGGCACATGTACGATACCGTCAAGGGTTCCGACTACATCGGTGACCAGGACGCTATCGAATACATGTGTCAGGAAGGCCCGGCCGCGGTTTTCGAGCTGGACCACATGGGTCTGCCGTTCTCCCGCACCGAAACCGGTCGTATCTACCAGCGTCCTTTCGGCGGTCAGTCCAAGGATTACGGTAAAGGTGGTCAGGCTGCCCGTACTTGCGCAGCTTCCGACCGTACCGGTCACGCGCTGCTGCACACCCTTTATCAGGGCAACCTGAAAGCCGGCACCACCTTCCTGAACGAGTATTACGCCGTTGACCTGGTGAAGAACCAGGAAGGCGCGTTCGTCGGTGTGATCGCGATCTGCATCGAAACCGGCGAAACCACCTACATCCGCGCGAAAGCCACCGTACTGGCGACCGGCGGTGCAGGTCGTATCTATGCCTCCACCACCAACGCCCTGATCAACACCGGTGACGGTGTCGGCATGGCGCTGCGTGCCGGCGTGCCGGTACAAGATATCGAAATGTGGCAGTTCCACCCGACCGGCATCGCCGGCGCCGGTGTACTGGTTACCGAAGGCTGCCGTGGTGAAGGCGGTTACCTGATCAACAAGCACGGCGAGCGTTTCATGGAGCGTTATGCTCCGAACGCCAAAGACCTTGCCGGTCGTGACGTTGTTGCCCGTTCGATGGTTAAAGAGATCATCGCTGGCAACGGTTGCGGTCCGAATGGCGACCACGTGATGCTCAAGCTCGACCACCTGGGCGAGGAAGTGCTGCACAGCCGTCTGCCAGGCATCTGCGAACTGTCCAAGACTTTCGCACACGTTGACCCAGTGGTTGCTCCAGTACCAGTGGTTCCAACTTGCCACTATATGATGGGCGGCGTGCCGACCAACATTCATGGCCAGGCAATCACCCAGAACGCCGAAGGCGTGGATGAGATCATCCATGGTCTGTTCGCTGTGGGCGAAGTGGCTTGTGTATCGGTTCACGGTGCCAACCGCCTGGGCGGCAACTCGCTGCTCGACCTGGTGGTATTCGGCCGCGCTGCCGGCCTGCATCTGGAAAAAGCCCTGACCGACGGCATCGAATACGATGACGCAACCGACGCCAACATCGAGGCTGCCCTGGCACGCCTGAACGCTCTGAACGAGCGTACTGATGGCGAAGATGTGGCAACCCTGCGTCGCGAGCTGCAAAGCTGCATGCAGAACTACTTCGGCGTATTCCGTACCGGCGAATACATGCAGAAGGGCATTGCCCAGCTGGCCGAGCTGCGTACTCGTATCGCCAACGTCAAGATCAACGACAAGTCGCAGGCGTTCAATACTGCACGTATCGAAGCACTGGAGCTGCAGAACCTGCTGGAAGTGGCCGAAGCCACCGCCATCGCTGCCGAAGTGCGCAAAGAGTCCCGCGGCGCCCACGCCCGTGAAGACTTCGAAGACCGCGACGACGAAAACTGGCTGTGCCACACCCTGTACTTCCCGGGTGAGAAGCGCGTTGCCAAGCGTGCCGTTAACTTCTCGCCGAAGACTGTTCCGACTTTTGAACCAAAAGTCCGGACTTACTAAAGGGTGATCGATATGTTGCAAGTCGAAGTTTATCGTTACAACCCTGACACCGACTCCGCGCCGAAAACCCAGGTTTTCCAGGTCGACACCGGTGGCAAGGATCTGATGGTGCTGGACGTACTGGCGCTGATCAAAGAGCAGGACGAAGGTTTCTCCTATCGTCGCTCCTGCCGTGAAGGCGTTTGCGGTTCCGACGGCATGAACATCAACGGCAAGAACGGCCTGGCGTGCATCACGCCGCTGTCTGCCGTGGTGAAGAACAACAAGCTGGTTGTTCGTCCGCTGCCAGGTTTGCCGGTTATCCGTGACCTGGTCGTCGATATGAGCATCTTCTACAAGCAATACGAGAAGGTGAAGCCATTCCTGCAGAACGACACGCCGGCTCCGGCCATCGAACGTCTGCAGTCCCCTGAAGAGCGCGAAAAGCTCGATGGTCTGTACGAGTGCATCCTGTGCGCTTGCTGCTCGACTTCCTGCCCGTCCTTCTGGTGGAACCCGGACAAGTTCCTGGGTCCAGCTGCTCTGCTGCAAGCCTATCGCTTCCTGGCAGACAGCCGCGACACCAAGACGTCCGAGCGTCTGGCTTCGCTGGATGATCCGTTCAGCGTATTCCGCTGCCGCGGCATCATGAACTGCGTCAACGTTTGTCCGAAAGGCCTGAACCCGACTAAGGCCATCGGTCACATACGTAACATGCTGCTCTCGAGCGGCGTGTGATTCAGCTGCTGTAACCCAGCTGTTGTAAAGGCAGGACCGCTGTACCCGTAGAGGCTACGGCGCAGGCTTCAACCGGCGCCGTAGTTTTAAGCTGAGCAGCAGCTCACAAAGTTGCCGCTCGTATTTTGAAGAAATGAGACAAGCAGGGGCATCCGGGCTGGTACCCGGACTATCAGCGTGATCCTAAGTGGCTTGTTTTGGTCGCTGCACTCGGACTTTTGCAAGTTTGCTCGGTGTCTTCGCCGGTGGTGTTCCCCTAACCGAGGGTGACCAAGCATGCAAGAAAGCGTGATGCAGCGCATGTGGAACAGCGCCTACCTATCCGGTAGTAACGCTGCCTATGTGGAAGAGCTCTACGAGCTCTACCTGCACGACCCTAACGCTGTGCCAGAAGAGTGGCGCACTTACTTCCAGAAGTTGCCTACCGACGGCAGCACTGCCATCGATGTTTCGCACTCGACAATCCGCGATCATTTCGTGTTGCTGGCAAAGAACCAGCGCCGCGCCCAGCCGGTATCCGCCGGTAGCGTGAGCAGCGAGCACGAGAAGAAGCAAGTTGAAGTGCTGCGATTGATCCAGGCCTACCGTATGCGTGGCCACCAGGCAGCCCAGCTTGACCCGCTGGGGCTGTGGCAGCGTCCTGCACCTGCAGACCTGTCAATCAATCATTACGGCTTGACCAATGCCGATCTTGATACGACCTTCCGTGCCGGCGACCTGTTCATCGGCAAAGAGGAAGCGAGCCTACGCGAAATTCACGAAGCGTTGCAGCAGACATATTGCCGCACCATCGGCGCTGAATTTACGCATATCACCGATTCCGAGCAGCGCCAGTGGTTCCAGCAGCGTCTGGAAAGCGTACGCGGCCGTCCGACCTACTCCACGGATATCAAGGGTCACCTGCTCGAGCGCGTCACCGCAGCTGAAGGCCTCGAAAAATACCTGGGCACCAAGTACCCGGGCACCAAGCGTTTCGGCCTGGAAGGCGGCGAAAGCCTGATCCCGATGCTCGACGAGCTGATCCAGCGTTCCGGTTCCTACGGCACCAAGGAAGTCGTGATCGGCATGGCCCACCGTGGTCGCCTCAACGTCCTGGTCAACACCTTCGGCAAGAACCCGCGCGAGCTGTTCGACGAGTTCGAAGGCAAGAAGAAGGTCGAGCTGGGCTCCGGTGACGTGAAATACCACCAGGGCTTCTCGTCCAACGTGATGACCACAGGCGGTGAAGTTCACCTGGCCATGGCCTTCAACCCGTCCCACCTGGAAATCGTTTCGCCAGTGGTCGAGGGTTCGGTGCGCGCCCGTCAGGATCGTCGCAACGACCAGACCGGTGACAAGGTTCTGCCAATCTCCATCCACGGTGACGCGGCATTCGCCGGTCAGGGCGTGGTGATGGAAACCTTCCAGATGTCGCAGACCCGCGGTTTCAAGACCGGCGGCACCGTGCACATCGTGATCAACAACCAGGTCGGTTTCACCATCAGCAACCCGCTGGACTCGCGTTCCACCGAGTACGCCACCGACGTCGCGAAAATGATCCAGGCGCCGATCCTCCATGTGAATGGTGATGATCCGGAAGCCGTATTGTTCGTGACCCAGCTGGCCATCGACTACCGCATGCAGTACAAGCGCGATGTGGTGATCGACCTGGTCTGCTACCGTCGTCGCGGCCACAACGAAGCGGACGAGCCTAGCGGCACCCAGCCTCTGATGTACCAGCAGATCGCCAAGCAGCGCACCACCCGTGAGCTGTATGCCGATCGTCTGGTCCAGGGCAGCGTGCTCGACGCCGAGCGTGTTCAGGCGAAAGTCGACGAATACCGCAACGCGCTGGATAATGGCCTGCACGTCGTGAAGAGCCTGGTCAAAGAGCCGAACAAAGAGCTGTTCGTGGACTGGCGTCCGTACCTGGGCCACGCCTGGACTGCGCGTCACGACACCACCTTCGATCTGAAGACCCTGCAGGAACTGTCCGCCAAGCTGCTGGAGCTGCCGGAAGGCTTCGTGGTTCAGCGTCAGGTCGCGAAGATCTACGAAGACCGTCAGAAGATGCAAGCCGGCGGCCTGCCGATCAACTGGGGTTATGCCGAAACCATGGCATACGCGACCCTGGCGTTCGAAGGTCACCCGATCCGCATGACCGGCCAGGACATCGGCCGCGGTACGTTCTCGCACCGTCATGCAGTCCTGCACAACCAGAAAGACGCCAGCACCTACATTCCGCTGCAGCACCTGTACGACGGCCAGCCACGTTTCGATCTGTACGATTCGTTCCTGTCCGAAGAAGCCGTACTGGCGTTCGAATACGGTTACTCGACCACCACGCCAAACGCGCTGGTGATCTGGGAAGCCCAGTTCGGCGACTTCGCCAACGGTGCCCAGGTGGTGATCGACCAGTTCATCACCAGTGGCGAGCACAAGTGGGGCCGTCTCTGCGGTCTGACCATGCTGCTGCCACACGGCTATGAAGGTCAGGGTCCGGAGCACTCTTCGGCTCGTCTGGAGCGTTACCTGCAGCTGTGCGCCGAGCACAACATCCAGGTCTGCATGCCGACCACCCCGGCCCAGATCTACCACCTGCTGCGTCGTCAGGTGATTCGCCCGCTGCGCAAGCCGCTGGTGGTCCTGACTCCGAAGTCGCTGCTGCGTCACAAACTGGCCATCTCGACCCTGGAAGATCTGGCGGAAGGTTCGTTCCAGACCGTTATTCCGGAAATCGATGCCCAGGATCCAAAAGATGTAGGTCGCATCGTTCTGTGTAGCGGCAAGGTCTACTACGACCTGCTGGAAAAACGCCGTGCTGAAGGCCGTGATGACATCGCCATCGTGCGTATCGAGCAGCTGTACCCATTCCCTGAGGACGACCTGATCGAAGTCCTGGCTCCGTACAAGAACCTCAAACACATCGTTTGGTGTCAGGAAGAGCCGATGAACCAGGGTGCCTGGTACTGCAGCCAGCATCACATGCGTCGCATCATCAGCGGTCACAACAAGTCGCTCGTACTCGAGTACGCCGGTCGTGACGCTTCTGCTGCCCCAGCTTGTGGTTATGCATCGATGCACGCCGAGCAGCAGGAAAAACTGCTGCAAGATGCTTTCACTGTTTAACGCCTTCGCGCACCTGAAACCGAATTTAAGGAACCACAGATAATGGCTATCGAGATCAAAGCCCCCACTTTCCCGGAATCGGTTGCCGATGGCACCGTTGCCACCTGGCACAAAAAACCGGGCGACGCCGTCAAGCGCGACGAACTGATCGTCGACATCGAAACCGACAAGGTCGTGCTGGAAGTTCTGGCCACCGCTGACGGCGTGCTGGGCGCTATCGTCAAGAACGAAGGCGACACCGTTCTGTCCGACGAAGTACTGGGCTCCATCGCTGAAGGCGCCGCTGCCGCTGCTGCTCCAGCCGCTGCCGCACCAGCTGTCGCTCAGGCCGCAGCTCCAGCCGCCGAAGGCGAAGACGATCCAATCGCAGCTCCAGCCGCGCGCAAGCTGGCTGAAGAGAACGGCATCAACATCGCCTCCGTTGCCGGTACCGGCAAAGGCGGTCGCGTGACCAAGGAAGACGTGGTTGCAGCCGTTGCTGCCAAGAAAGCCGCTCCGGCTGCCGCGCCTGCCAAGGCTGCTGCTCCTGCCGCTGCTGCTCCGGTATTCGCTGCCGGCGACCGCGTCGAGAAGCGCGTTCCGATGACCCGCCTGCGTGCCAAGGTTGCCGAGCGTCTGGTCGAAGCCCAGTCGAACATGGCGATGCTGACCACTTTCAACGAAGTCGACATGACCGAAGTCATGGCCCTGCGTTCGAAGTACAAGGATCTGTTCGAGAAGTCCCACAACGGCGTACGCCTGGGCTTCATGTCGTTCTTCGTCAAGGCTGCCACCGAAGCGCTGAAGCGTTTCCCAGCGGTCAACGCCTCGATCGACGGCTCCGACATCGTTTATCACGGCTACGCCGACATTGGTGTTGCCGTGTCCAGCGACCGCGGCCTGGTGGTTCCGGTTCTGCGTAACGCCGAACTGATGAGCCTGGCTGAAATCGAAGGCGGCATCGCTACCTTCGGCAAGAAAGCCCGTGACGGCAAACTGTCGATGGAAGAGATGACCGGCGGTACCTTCACCATCACCAACGGTGGTACTTTCGGTTCGATGATGTCGACTCCGATCGTCAACCCGCCGCAAGCGGCGATCCTGGGCATGCACAACATTCTGCAGCGTCCCATGGCGATCAACGGTCAGGTGGTTATCCGTCCGATGATGTACCTGGCTCTGTCCTACGATCACCGTTTGATCGACGGCAAAGAAGCAGTGACCTTCCTGGTTACCATCAAGAACCTGCTGGAAGACCCGGCTCGTCTGCTGCTGGATATCTGATTTCGTAGCATGGGCCGATCAGTGATGATCGGCCTTTCGCCGAAACGAACAGCTTCGTCCCACGACGGCCTCCACAAGGGGCCGTCCGGTTTGATTCGAGAAGGAATGACACATGACTCAGAAATTCGACGTGGTAGTGATTGGCGCAGGCCCAGGCGGCTATGTAGCTGCCATTAAAGCTGCGCAACTCGGCCTCACGACTGCCTGCATCGAGAAATATACCGACAAGGAGGGCAAACTGGCCCTCGGCGGTACTTGCCTGAACGTCGGCTGCATCCCTTCCAAGGCGCTGCTGGACAGCTCCTGGAAATTCCACGAAGCCCAAGACGGTTTCGCGATCCACGGTATCAGCCACGCTGGCGTGTCCATGGACGTGCCTGCGATGGTCGGCCGCAAGGCCAACATCGTGAAAAACCTGACCAGCGGTGTTGCCACCCTGTTCAAGGCCAACGGCGTGACCTCCATCCAGGGCCACGGCAAACTGCTGGCCGGCAAGAAAGTCGAAGTCACCAAGCCAGACGGCTCGGTGGAAGTGATCGAAGCCGAGAACGTCATCCTGGCGCCAGGCTCCCGTCCAATCGACATTCCACCGGCTCCGGTCGATCAGAAAGTGATCGTCGACTCCACCGGCGCCCTGGAATTCCAATCCGTACCAAAACGTCTGGGCGTGATCGGCGCTGGCGTGATCGGTCTGGAACTGGGTTCGGTATGGTCCCGTCTGGGCGCTGAAGTGACCGTCCTGGAAGCCCTGGACACCTTCCTGATGGCTGCAGACACCGCCGTCTCCAAGGAAGCGCTGAAAACCCTGACCAAACAGGGGCTGGACATCAAGCTGGGCGCTCGCGTCACCGGCTCCAAGGTCAACGGCGAAGAAGTGGTCGTGACCTACACCGATGCCAACGGCGAACAGAACATCACTTTCGACAAGCTGATCGTAGCCGTTGGTCGCCGTCCGGTGACCACTGATCTGCTGGCTGCCGATTGCGGCGTGACCCTCGACGAGCGCGGTTTCGTGCACGTTGACGATCACTGCGCCACCACCGTCCCGGGCGTTTACGCGATCGGCGACGTGGTTCGCGGCATGATGCTGGCGCACAAGGCCTCGGAAGAGGGCATCATGGTCGTCGAGCGCATCAAGGGCCACAAGGCTCAGATGAACTATGACCTGATCCCTTCGGTTATTTATACTCACCCGGAAATCGCGTGGGTCGGTAAAACCGAGCAGACCTTGAAAGCTGAAGGCGTTGAAGTTAACGTCGGCACCTTCCCGTTCGCAGCCAGCGGCCGTGCCATGGCAGCCAACGACACCGGCGGTTTCGTAAAAGTCATCGCTGATGCCAAGACTGACCGCGTACTGGGCGTCCACGTGATCGGCCCGAGCGCGGCGGAACTGGTTCAGCAAGGTGCGATCGGCATGGAATTCGGCACCAGCGCCGAAGACCTGGGCATGATGGTTTTCTCCCATCCGACCCTGTCCGAAGCGCTGCACGAAGCAGCACTGGCAGTGAATGGCGGCGCCATTCACATCGCCAACCGCAAAAAGCGTTAAGACAATAAGAAACCACGGCGGATTGCCCGTCGTGAGCCTTGCGAGCAAGACTCACCGCGGAACGTCCGCTGGACTCGACCTCACGGGAATCTTCATGCGTTGTGCCGCAGCCCAGGCTGCGGAGGCGGGGCAGGGGAGTCCGGTGAGGAGCGGTCACAGGTGGCGCGGCACTCATCAAGAGCGCAGCGCCGAATGCGCAGTACCTAACGAAGACGGTAAAAAGCATGAATCTTCACGAGTATCAGGGTAAGCAGCTGTTCGCTGAATACGGCCTGCCAGTATCCAAAGGCTACGCGGTAGACACCCCGGAAGAAGCAGCAGAAGCTTGCGACAAGATCGGCGGCTCCGAGTGGGTTGTCAAAGCCCAGGTTCACGCCGGTGGTCGCGGTAAAGCGGGCGGCGTAAAGCTGGTTCGCAGCAAAGAAGACGCTAAAGCATTCGCTCAACAGTGGTTGGGCAAGCGTCTGGTGACTTACCAGACTGACGCCAATGGTCAGCCAGTCACCAAGATCCTGGTTGAATCGTGCACTGATATCGCTAAAGAGCTGTACCTGGGCGCTGTCGTCGACCGTTCGAGCCGTCGCATCGTGTTCATGGCTTCCACCGAAGGTGGCGTGGACATCGAGAAAATCGCTCACGACACTCCAGAAAAAATTCTCAAGGCCACTATCGATCCACTGGTTGGCGCTCAGCCATTCCAGGGTCGCGAGCTGGCTTTCCAGCTGGGCCTGGAAGGCAAGCAAGTTGCCCAGTTCGCCAAGATCTTCGTTGGTCTGGCCAAACTGTTCCAGGACCACGATCTGGCTCTGCTGGAAGTGAACCCGCTGGTGATCAAGGCTGATGGCGATCTGCACTGCCTGGACGCGAAGATCAACATCGACGCCAACGCCATGTACCGTCAGCCTAAGCTGAAGACTTTCCACGATCCGTCGCAGGACGATCCGCGCGAAGCGCACGCTGCCAAGTTCGAACTGAACTACGTGGCCCTGGAAGGCAACATCGGCTGCATGGTCAACGGTGCCGGCCTGGCCATGGGTACCATGGACATTGTCAACCTGCACGGCGGCAAGCCAGCCAACTTCCTCGACGTAGGTGGTGGCGCTACCAAAGAGCGCGTGACCGAAGCCTTCAAGATCATCCTGTCCGACACCAACGTCGCTGCAGTACTGGTCAACATCTTCGGCGGCATCGTTCGTTGCGACATGATTGCCGAAGGCATCATCGGCGCAGTGAAAGAAGTCGGCGTGAAAATCCCGGTTGTTGTTCGCCTTGAAGGCAACAACGCTGAACTGGGCGCTAAAGTACTGGCAGAAAGCGGCTTGAACATCATCGCTGCTACCAGCCTGACCGACGCTGCTCAACAAGTTGTCAAAGCTGCGGAGGGCAAATAATGAGCGTCCTGATCAATAAAGACACCAAAGTTATCTGCCAGGGTATTACCGGTTCGCAAGGTAGTTTCCACACCCAGCAAGCCATCGAATACGGCACCAAGATGGTTGGCGGCGTAACTCCGGGCAAAGGCGGCACCGAGCACCTGGGCCTGCCTGTCTTCAACACCGTGAAAGACGCTGTAGCTGCCACTGGCGCCACCGCCAGTGTGATCTACGTTCCAGCTCCTTTCTGCAAGGACTCCATCCTGGAAGCGGCTTTCGGCGGCATCAAGCTGATCGTCTGCATCACCGAAGGCATTCCTACCCTGGATATGCTGGATGCCAAGGTCAAGTGCGACGAGCTGGGTGTTACCCTGATCGGCCCTAACTGCCCAGGCGTGATCACTCCAGGCGAATGCAAGATCGGCATCATGCCAGGTCACATTCACTTGCCAGGCAAGGTCGGTATCGTTTCCCGTTCCGGCACCCTGACTTACGAAGCCGTTAAGCAGACCACTGACGCCGGTTTCGGTCAGTCCACCTGCGTCGGCATCGGTGGTGACCCGATCCCAGGCTCCAACTTCATCGACATCCTGAAGCTGTTCCAGGAAGACCCGAAGACCGAAGCGATCGTGATGATCGGCGAGATCGGCGGTTCGGCTGAAGAAGAAGCGGCTGCCTACATCAAGGCTAACGTGACCAAGCCGGTTGTTTCCTACATCGCTGGTGTGACTGCTCCTCCGGGCAAGCGCATGGGCCATGCTGGCGCAATCATCTCTGGCGGCAAAGGCACTGCAGACGAGAAATTCGCTGCTCTGCAAGACGCAGGCGTGAAAACCGTGCGTTCGCTGGCAGACATCGGCAAGGCCTTGGCCGAGCTGACTGGCTGGGCTGTCAAGTAAGCCTCGCGCTTAGCTTGTAACTCTGCTGACAAAGGCCACCTTCGGGTGGCCTTTGTGCTTTGTGGGGAAGGGGAATTGTGGTGTTCGACGGCCTGATCGCGAGCAAGCTTCGCTCCTGAAAACCGGCGGGACCTAGTCATAATCATGGCAAACGGCTATTTATCTATATAAACGCGACACGGAAATGTCGCTTATCGGACAGTTCGCCCTCTAACAGTGCGTTTGTCTTACAAATTCGGTAGTCTAGCCGCCTCTTTTGCGTCTGCGTCCCACAAGGAAGCTGCGCGCTAAACGGGTCAGTCCTATACGGACCGACAGCATTTCCCTCACCCATAAGGGAAATCCCTCTCTAAATTCCGATTCAGTAGTGTGGTATTTCCCTAATGAAAGTGTTGAAAGGCCAGGACATTCTGGCACTGGGTTTTATGACCTTTGCCCTGTTCGTCGGGGCCGGCAATATCATCTTCCCGCCTATCGTCGGCTTGCAGTCCGGACCCAACGTCTGGATCGCGGCGCTGGGCTTTCTGATCACCGCTGTGGGCTTGCCGGTGGTGACCGTCGTGGCCCTGGCCAAGGTCGGCGGCGCGATGGACGCGCTGAGCAGCCCGATCGGCAAAATCGCCGGTGGCCTGCTGGCGGCGGTCTGCTACCTGGCGGTCGGCCCGTTGTTCGCGACGCCGCGTACCGCGACCGTATCCTTCGAAGTGGGCCTGGCGCCGCTGACCGGCGAAAGCCCGCTGGCGCTGTTCCTCTATAGCTCGGCTTACTTCCTGCTGGTGTTTTTCATCTCCCTCTACCCGGGACGCCTGCTGGACACCGTTGGGCGTTTCCTCGCGCCGCTGAAGATCATCGCCCTGGCCGTACTGGGCATCGCCGCGTTCGCCTTGCCGGCCGGTGATATCGGTGTGGCGACTCCCGAATACGTCGCGGCGCCGTTCTCCCAAGGCTTCATCAATGGTTACCTGACCATGGATACCCTGGGTGCGCTGGTGTTCGGCATCGTCATCGTCAACGCCATCCGTTCCCGCGGTGTCGAGTCGCCACGCCTGATCACCCGTTACGCGATCATCGCCGGGCTGATTGCCGGCGTCGGCCTGGCGCTGGTGTATGTCAGCCTGTTCCGCCTGGGCTCGGGCAGTCACGAAGTCGCGGCCGGCGCCACCAACGGCGCGGCGGTGCTGCACGCTTACGTGCAACATACCTTCGGTTCCCTGGGCAGCGGCTTCCTGGCCGTGCTGATTTCCCTGGCCTGCCTGGTGACCGCGGTTGGTTTGACCTGTGCTTGCGCCGAGTACTTCAGCCGCGTACTGCCGCTGTCGTACAAGACCCTGGTGGTCATCCTGGCGGCGTTCTCGCTGCTGGTGTCCAACCTGGGCCTGACCAAGCTGATCGCTTTCTCCATCCCGGTGCTGACCGCTATCTACCCGCCGTGCATCGCCCTGGTGGCCCTGAGCTTCTGCAAGGACTTCTGGCATGAGCAAGGCCGCATCGTCGGTCCAGTGATGCTGGTGTCCTTCCTGTTCGGCCTGATCGACGCCCTCAAGGGCGCCGGCCTGGCGGACTGGATGCCAACCCAGTTGATGCACCTGCCGCTGAGCGAGCAGGGCCTGGCGTGGCTGGTGCCTTCGGTCATGACCCTGGTGGTCGCTGTCGTCTGCGACCGCCTGCTGGGCAAGCGCAGCGAAGCGCTGGCCTAAACCGCTATCTGCCCGGGGCCCGTCACAAGCGGGCACCGAGTAGCCAAAAAAATGCCCCGTATCCAGCGATACGGGGCATTTTTTATGGGCGATGGATGGTGTCTTTTTTCCTCGATCAACGTCGAAGCAGTGCCAGTTGTATTCGCACTCTGCCAACGCCTATCTGGGAACCTGCATGTCGTTCGTCGAAGCCAACCTGATCCATCTCATCGCCGCCCTCTGGTTTGTCATCTGCTGGGGCGGCTATACCCGCTACGCGACATGGAAGGGTCGCGACACCGCGTGCCTGGCCAGCGTGCTGCACCTGTACCGGGAAGACTGGATGCGCCGCATGCTGCTGCGCGACAACCGCATCGCCGACGCCAGCGTGATCGGCAACCTGGAGCGCAATGCCTCGTTCTTTGCCTCCAGCACCCTGATTATCCTCGCCGGTATCCTCACCGTGCTCGGCGCTTCCGAGCGTGCGGTGTCGCTGCTGGCCGACATTCCCATGGTGCAGCAGGCTTCCCAGGGCATGTCGGAGATCAAGCTGCTGTGCCTGGCCCTGGTGTTCGTCTATGCCTTCTTCACCTTCAGCTGGTGCATGCGCCAGTACAACTTCGCAGCCATCCTCGTGGGTTCGGCGCCGATGATCGGTGAGCGACATGTTTCCGAACAGGAGCGAAAGGCCTTTGCCATGCGGGCCGCGCGGGTGATTTCCATGGCCGCCAACCAGTTCAACTTCGGCCTGCGTTCCTATTACTTCGGCATGAGCATGCTGGCCTGGTTCGTCAGCCCCTGGCTGTTCATGCTGATGAGCGCGGGTGTGGTGCTGGTGCTGTACCGCCGGGAGTTTCATTCCGACGTGCTGGACGTGATGGTCTATACCCCTACAGAGGCGCCATTGCCCGAGGTGAACAAGGAGATTGCCTGATGAGTATCGCGTTCTGGTGTGTGTTTATCAGCGCACTGTTGATTTACGTGGCACGGATGCCGGTGGCCAGGGCCATGAAAGAGCAGGGCGGTTACAACAATCACCTGCCACGCCAGCAACAGGCGCAACTTACCGGGTTCGGTGCCCGGGCGGTGGCGGCGCACCAGAACAGCTTCGAAGCCTTCATGTTATTTGCGGTCGGGGTGCTGATGGCCCATACCACCCAGACTCAGGGCTGGTTGATCGATGGCCTGGCGATCGTTTTCGTCATTACGCGGGTTATCTATCTGTTGTGCTATTGGGCGGATCTTGCCTGGCAGCGCAGTCTGGTCTGGTTTGTCGGTCTGCTCTGTTCAATGTTGCTGATGCTTAGTCCGATTTTTCGCCGCCTGTTGGCTTAGAGGTTATTCCAGACAAAGTAAAGCCCGCACTAGGCGGGCTTTCTTTTTGCTGCACTAAAACCGGATTAGTTGGTTTTAGGAGCGGCTTCCTTGGCAGCTTCTTCAACAGCTGCTTTGCTCGATTCAACCTGATCTTTGGCTGCATCGACGGTTTCTTTTGCGGCTTCGTTCACTTTATCCTGAGCTTCGTTCAGTTTCTGTTGAGCTTGCTCAGCATGTTGGTTGGCATCTTGAGCTTTGTCCTCGGATTTTTTATCGCAGGCAGCGAGACCGAGGGAAGCGGTCAGCATCAGGGCAATAGCTAAAGTCTTACGCATGGGGTGTTTCTCCTTATTGAAGATATCTTCTGGCCTTTCGAGCATGGCTCTACAGGTTAAGTTCCTTGAAAGCTAAAGATATATAAAGTGCCAGCAATATGGAACTTTTACCGGTCTCGTTAACTGAGCGGTTTTGACACCAACTAGAGAGTTGTCTTATGGAGCAAAACCCTGTTTTTGAGCGGGCGACGCGGTTTTTATCGGCGCTGCGCCATTGCCAGGTATTGGCAATGAGCGTGCACAGCGCTTCAAAAGACGGCATCACCCTGATGCTGCCTTACAGCCCGCAGATAGTCGGTAACCCACAGACCGGAGTGATCCACGGTGGCGCGCTGACCTCGTTGATGGACACCGCCTGCGGCATGGCCACCTTGTGCGTCCTGCCGGAATTCGAAGTCTGTCCGACCCTGGATTTGCGTGTCGACTACATGCACCCGGCAGAGCCGGGCAAAAGCGTATATGGCTTTGCCCAGTGCTATCGGGTGACCACCGATGTGATTTTCACCCGCGGTTTTGCCTATCAGGACGATCCCGAGCACCCCGTTGCCCATGTGGTGGGCACCTTCATGCGCATGGGCAAGGGCATCAAGGGCAGCAAAGGTTTTGCCGGCGCCATCAAGGGTGAGCAGCCATGAGTGACAATTTCCAGGAGCAAGTGCAACGAGCCCACCAGCAAGGCGATTACGCCGCACTGCTGCAGCTGATTCCCTACGCCAGGCTGATCGGCATCGAGTGTTCGCGGCAGGGCGATGAGTTGCTGTTTCGCCTGCCTGCCAACCGCGACAACATCGGCAACCCGTTGCTGCCGGCCCTGCACGGTGGGGTGATCGCCGGTTTCATGGAGCTGGCGGCGGCCCTGCATCTGTTGATTGGTACCGGCTCGCGCGGCGTGCCGAAGATCATCGACTTCTCCCTCGACTACCTGCGTGCCGGGCAGTTTCGCGATACCTATGCCAGATGCCAGGTCTGCCGCCAGGGCCGGCGGGTGGCGAACGTGGCCATCACCGCCTGGCAGAGCAGCGCGCAGGAGCCGATTGCCACCGCGCGAGCACATTTCAAGCTTGAAGAAAGTCCAGGCCCTTGAAATCTCAGGTATAGCCCCCAACTCTGTGGACATCCCGCCGTAAGCCCTCCGGGCGCGGCTTATGCCATCTGATTGGAGTTTGATGACCATGAGTGTGGAAACTCAAAAGGAAACCCTGGGCTTCCAGACCGAGGTAAAGCAACTGCTGCACCTCATGATCCATTCGCTGTATTCCAACAAGGAAATCTTCCTTCGCGAACTGATCTCGAACGCCTCTGACGCTGTCGACAAATTGCGCTTCGAAGCCCTGTCCAAGCCTGAGTTGCTGGAAGGTGGCGCGGAGCTGAAAATCCGTGTGAGCTTCGACAAGGACGCCAAGACCGTCACCCTCGAAGACAACGGCATCGGCATGAGCCGGGAAGATGTGATCACCCACCTGGGGACCATCGCCAAGTCCGGCACCGCCGACTTCATGAAAAACCTCACGGGCGACCAGAAGAAGGATTCGCACCTGATCGGTCAGTTCGGCGTGGGCTTCTATTCCGCCTTCATCGTCGCCGACAAGGTCGATGTCTTCACCCGTCGTGCCGGCCTCGCAGCCAGCGAAGGTGTGCACTGGTCCTCCAAGGGCGAAGGTGAGTTCGAAGTCGCGACCATCGACAAGGCCGACCGCGGTACCCGTATCGTCCTGCACCTGAAATCCGGTGAAGATGAGTTCGCCGATGGCTGGCGCCTGCGCAACATCATCAAGAAGTACTCCGACCATATCGCCCTGCCGATCGAGCTGCCGAAAGAGGCCGCTGCCGCCGAAGGCGAGGAGAAGCCTGCGCAGGAATGGGAAACCGTCAACCGCGCCAGTGCCCTGTGGACCCGTCCGCGCACCGAAATCAAGGACGAGGAATACCAGGAGTTCTACAAGCACATCGCCCACGATTTCGAGAACCCGCTGAGCTGGAGCCACAACAAGGTCGAAGGCAAGCTGGAATACAGCTCGTTGCTCTACGTGCCGGCCCGTGCGCCATTCGACCTGTACCAGCGTGAAGCGCCGAAAGGCCTGAAGCTGTACGTGCAGCGGGTGTTCGTGATGGACCAGGCAGAGTCCTTCCTGCCGCTGTACCTGCGCTTCATCAAGGGCGTGGTCGACTCCAACGACCTGTCGCTGAACGTGTCGCGGGAAATCCTGCAGAAAGACCCGATCATCGACTCCATGAAGTCGGCGCTGACCAAGCGCGTGCTGGACATGCTGGAAAAACTGGCGAAGAACGAGCCTGAGCAATACAAGGGCTTCTGGAAAAACTTCGGCCAGGTGATGAAAGAAGGCCCGGCCGAAGACTTCGCCAACAAGGAAAAGATCGCTGGCCTGCTGCGCTTCGCCTCCACCCAGGGCGACGACGGCGAGCAGAATGTTTCCCTGGCCGACTACCTGGCGCGCGCCAAGGAAGGTCAGGACAAGATCTACTACCTCACCGGCGAAACCTACGCGCAGGTCAAGAACAGCCCGCACCTGGAAGTCTTCCGCAAGAAAGGCATCGAAGTGCTGCTGCTGACCGACCGCATCGACGAGTGGCTGATGAGCTACCTGAGCGACTTCGACGGCAAGAGCTTTGTCGACGTGGCGCGTGGTGATCTGGACCTGGGCAACCTGGACTCGGAAGAGGACAAGAAGGCCGCGGAAGAAGTCGCCAAGAGCAAGGAAGGCCTGGTGGAGCGGATCAAGACCGCCCTGGGCGAGAGCGTCAGCGAAGTGCGGGTCTCCCACCGCCTGACCGATTCCCCGGCGATCCTGGCGATCGGTGAGCAGGACCTGGGCCTGCAGATGCGCCAGATCCTCGAGGCCAGCGGGCAGAAGGTGCCGGATTCCAAGCCGATCTTCGAATTCAACCCGGCTCACCCGTTGATCGAGAAACTCGACGGCGAGCGGAGCGACGAGCGCTTCGGCGATCTGTCGCACATCCTCTTCGATCAGGCGGCCCTGGCTGCCGGCGACAGCTTGAAAGACCCGGCCGCCTATGTGCGCCGTCTGAACAAGCTGCTGGTTGAACTGTCGGTTTAACTGCGTTGTATAAAAACCCGCTTCGGCGGGTTTTTTCATTCAGGTGTTTTTGAATCAGGAGTCTGAAATGAGCCAAGTCACTGTTCGTTCCCTGGTCTACCAGATTGATGGTCAATCCTATGAAAGCCGCCTGGCGTTCGATGCCAGTCAGCAGGGCCCGCGTCCGGGGCTGTTGATGGCGCCGAACTGGATGGGGGTCAGCGCCGGGGCCGAGAAGATCGCCGAGGCGGTGGCCGCCAAGGGGTATGTGGTGCTGATCGCCGACCTGTACGGGCAACAGGTCCGTCCGAGCAACGGCGACGAGGCGGGCGCCGCCATGATGCCGCTGAAGAATGATCGGGCCTTGCTGCGCAAGCGCATGCAGGCAGCCTTCGAGGCGCTGCAAAGTCAGCAGGAAGTGGCGTTGGACAAGGCCAGGCTGGCCACCTTCGGCTTCTGCTTCGGTGGCTGCTGCTCCCTGGAGCTGGCGCGCAGCGGTGCGCCGCTGAAAGCCGCGGTGTCCTTCCACGGCACCCTGGATACGCCGAACCCGGCCGACGCGCAGAACATCAAGGGCTCGGTACTGGTGCTGCATGGCGCCTCCGACCCATTGGTGCCGAAAGAGCAGTTGCCGGCCTTCGAAGAGGAAATGAATGCCGCGGGCGTGGATTGGCAGCTGCTGAGCTACGGCGGCGCGGTGCATTCCTTCACCGATCCGCACGCCAATGTGCCGGGCATGATGATGTACGACGCCAGGACTGCGGGCCGTGCCTTCACCTCGATGCACAACCTGCTGGAAGAAGTGTTCAAGGGCTGAGCCCCGGGAACGACAAGCCCGCCTGGCGATGCAATGCGGCTCTCAGCGAGCCGCCTTGTACGCCAGGCGGGCTTTTTTGTGCCTGTTACTTATTCAAATACGCGTCAGCGCCTGGGCCAGGTCGGCGCGCAGGTCCTCCACATCCTCGACTCCCACGGACAAACGCACCAGAGCATCGCCGATGCCGAGTTGTGCGCGGGTTTCTGCGGGAATGCTGGCGTGGGTCATGATCGCCGGGTGCTCGATCAGGCTTTCCACCCCGCCCAGGCTCTCGGCCAGGGCAAAGATCCGCACACTCTCGAGAAAACGCTTGGCGCCGGCCAGATCGCAGTTCAGGTCCAGGGAAATCATCCCGCCAAAAGCCCGCATCTGCCGCTGCGCCAGGGCGTGCTGCGGGTGTGACGGCAGGCCCGGGTAGTAGACCCGCGCCACCTGGGGCTGGCGTTCCAGCCATTGCGCCAGTTCCAGGGCGTTGCTGCAGTGGCGCTCCATGCGCAGCGCCAGGGTCTTCACCCCGCGCAGGGTGAGGAAGGCGTCGAATGGCCCGGCGATAGCCCCCACGGCGTTCTGCAGGAAGCCCAGGCGCTCGGCCAGGTCAGAGTTCTGCCCGACCACCGCGATACCGCCGATCACGTCGGAGTGGCCGTTCAGGTACTTGGTCGTCGAGTGCAGCACTATGTCGAAGCCCAGCTCCAGCGGGCGCTGGATCCACGGGCTGGCAAAGGTGTTGTCGGCGACGCAGATGATGCCCCGGGCGCGGCAGATGCGCGCGATGGCGGCGAGGTCGGTGAGGCGCAGCAGGGGATTGCTCGGGGTCTCGACCATGACCATCCGGGTATCGTCCTGCAGCGCCGCTTCGAAGGCCGAGAGGTCGGACAGGTCGACGAAGCTGAAGCGATGCCCGGCGCTGCGCCGGCGCACCCGTTCGAACAGGCGGAAGGTGCCGCCATACAGGTCATTGCCGGAAACGATATGCGCGCCGGCGTCGAGCAGTTCGAGCACGCTGGAAATCGCTGCCAGCCCGGAGGCGAAGGCGAAGGCCTGGGTACCGCCCTCGAGGTCCGCCACGCAGCGCTCCAGCGCCCAGCGCGTGGGGTTGTGCGAGCGCCCGTAGTCGAGCCCCTTGTGCACCCCGGGGCTCTGCTGGGCATAGGTGGAGTTGGCGTAGATCGGCGGCATCAGCGCCCCGGTGGAAGGGTCCGGCGTCTGCCCCGCATGGATCACCCGGGTAGCGAAGGCACGTGGCGCGCCGGTTTCATCCTGTTGACTCATGTTAGCGATCTCCGTAAGTGATTGAGCATGTCGACCCGGGTAATCAAGCCGTGGAAGCCCGAGGCGTCGGCGATGATCGCCACGAAGCCACGGTCGAGTTCCGCCTCCAGTTCGGCCAGGCTGGCGCTGGGAGGCAGGGTTTCCAGCTGATCGCTCATGGCGCTGGCCACGGTCTGGCGAAAGTGCGAAGCGTCTTCGTGCACGCCCAGCAGGATGTCCGACTCGTCGATCACCCCGACCAGCCGCTGCCCGTCCACCAGCACCGGCAGTTGCGACACGTCGGCCAGGCGCATGCGCTGGAAGGCGGTGAGCAGGGTGTCGTCCGGCCCTACGCTGATCACCCGGCCGTCCTCGAAGCGCCGCGCAATAAGGTCGCGCAGGTCGCCGTAGCGCTTGCGCGCAAGCAGGCCCTGATCGTTCATCCATTGGTCGTTGTAGATCTTCGACAGGTAGCGGGTGCCGGTGTCGCAGACGAAGCTGACCACCCGCTTCGGCTTGGTCTGCTCGCGGCAGTAGCGTAGTGCCGCGGCCAGCAGGGTGCCGGTCGAAGAGCCGCCGAGAATGCCCTCGGCGCGCAGCAGCTGGCGGGCGTGCTCGAAGCTTTCCTCGTCGCTGATGGAGTAGGCCTTGCGCACGCTGGAAAGGTCGGCAATGGACGGAATGAAGTCTTCACCTATGCCTTCCACCGCCCAGGAGCCAGGCGTATCCAGGGTGCCGCTGCGGCTGTATTCGGCCATCACCGAGCCCACCGGGTCGGCCAGGACCATCTCCAGGTCCGGCTGCACCCGGCGGAAGAACCGGGTCAGCCCGGTCAGGGTGCCGGCCGAGCCGACGCCGACCACTATGGCGTCCACATCATGTTGGGTCTGGGCCCAGATTTCAGGCGCGGTGCTGCATTCGTGGGCCAGCGGGTTGGCCGGGTTGTTGAACTGATCGGCGAAGAAGGCGTCGGGAATGTCCTTGGTCAGCCGCGCCGCCATGTCCTGGTAGTAGTCAGGGTGGCCCTTGCCGACATCGGAGCGGGTGATGTGCACTTCGGCGCCCATCGCCTTGAGGTGCAGGACCTTCTCGGTGGACATCTTGTCCGGCACCACCAGGACCACCCGGTAGCCCTTGGCGCGGCCGACCAGGGCCAGGCCGAGGCCGGTGTTGCCGGCGGTGGCCTCGACTATGGTGCCGCCGGGTCGCAGGCGGCCGTCGCGCTCGGCGGCGTCGATCATCGCCAAGCCGATGCGGTCCTTGATCGAACCTCCGGGGTTTTGCGATTCAAGCTTGAGAAACAGCGTACAGGGGCCGGTATCGAAACGGCTGACACGCACCAGCGGCGTGTTGCCGATCAGTTCGAGCACGGCAGGACGGGAGTCGTTTGGCATGTCGTCACCTCGCTGCGCAAAGCTGCGCTGGATGGACAGCGACCCACGGCGAATCGTCGCGCGGCGGTCGCAGGCAATACATCGCTTGGACCATAGGCCGGGATCCGGCTACCCGCAACCGCTCGCAGTCGATCGGTACCTGGTTGCGCAACCAGGCGACGGTGGAGACTGGCCGGTGTCTGGCCAGTTCCAAACCGCCGAACGCCCGCCGCTACAGGGGTGACGGCGAGCCTTTGCCTTTGGGCAGTTCGATTCTTTCGCTTTCTCCCGGCACCCTCGGCCAGTCGCCGGCGGCCCAGCGCTGGCGGGCTTCATCGATGCGGGCCGGGTCGCTGGAGACGAAGTTCCAGTTGATCCGCCGTGGACCATCCAGCGGCGCACCGCCGAACAGCACGGCATGGCAGTCGCTGTCGGCGAACAGGGTGGGGGTGGTTCCGGCTGGCAGGATCACCAGCGCATGGGGCTCGATGGGCTCGCCGTCCAGCTGGGCGTCGCCTTCGAGCACGTACAGGGCGCGCTCCTCGTGTTCGGCGGGGATCAGCAGGGTGGTCGCGGTCTGCAGCTGCAGTTCGGCATACAGGGTCGGGGAGAGCACCGGGACCGGCGATTCCAGGCAGAAACCGCTGCCGGCGATCATGCGGATCTTGACCCCGAGGTTGTCGCTGACCGGCAGGGTCGCGGCCGGGTGGTGGCTGTAGTGCCCCGGACCTTGTTCATGGGCCTTGGGGGAGGCCAGCCAGACTTGCAGGCCGTGCATGCTGAAGTCGCTGTCGATCAGCGCTTGCGGGGTGCGCTCGACATGGGCGATGGCGCTGCCGGCAGTCATCCAGCTGACATCCCCCTGGTTCACCACCTGGTCGGAACCCAGGCTGTCCTTGTGCTGGATCTGCCCCTGGAACAGGTAGGTCAGGGTCGACAGGCCGATATGCGGATGCTGGCGGATATTCATGCCCTTGCCCGCGGGGTAGCGGGTTTGCAGCATGTGATCGAAAAACACGAAGGGCCCGACGCTGCGGCATTGGGCCGAGGGCAACGGGCGCAGGATGGGCTGGCCTTCGACGTCCTCGATACGAGGACGGATCACGAGCGGTGTGTTCATGGTGCATTCCAGGCTGATCGGGTTATGCCCGGGAGCATAACCCGCTTGTGCACCCTTGGCGCTATTGGCTGAAGGCGCCTTCGGAGAGGTGGGTCTCGATGCTCACCTCGGCGGTGGTCATCAGCTTGTGCACCGGGCAGCGGTCGGCGACGCGATGCAGTTCTTCACGCTGGGCGTCGGTGAGCACGCCTTTGAGGGTCAGCTTGACGTGCAGCGCGTATTTGCCTTTCTGCTCCTGGCTGTTGTCGTGCTTGACCTCGACCGTGACGCCCGTGAGCGGAATCTCTTTTTTCTGCGCGTACAGCTTGAGGGTCAGGGCCTTGCAGGCGCCCAGGGCGGCATCGAAAAAGTCGTGGGGTTCCGGCGCGGAACCTTCGCCACCCAGGGTCTTGGGCAGGTCGGCGAACAATTGGTGGTCATCGATCTGGATGCTGTGGCGGAAACCTTCGCTGGATTCGGTGTTGACAGTGATAGTCATGACGGGCCTCGGGGCAGTGGTGAGCAGTCGGAACAGCGGTGAAAGGTGGTGCAGTTATAGAGCATTAGGCTGTCTGTGCGTTCCACTTTTTCTACTTCGCGCTGCCTGGGACGCGCTCTGCCCATCGAGGGTCGAGGGTAGCGATGCAGGTTTGTCATCAGCCTGTCATGCCTGCGTCATAGGCTCGCGCCATCTCAATCAAGGAGCGCGATATGCACCTCACCCGTTTAAGCGCATTGGCGGCGCTGATGATGCTCAGTGGCCTTGCCAGTGCTGAAGTCCGTGTCGAAGGACCGGTGGAATATGGTGTGTTCGAAGGGCCGAAGGCCGCGTTGCAGTCGGGTGAGCGGGTGCTGCGGCGCAGCAACGAAAACATCGAGCAGACCGAGATAGTGCCTGCGCGGCTGGGCACCAAGTTCGGCCTGCGTTATCAGCTGGCCGGCAAGGTGGCCGAGGATGTGCCGCTGACCCTGCTGTATTTCACGCCGGGCATCCGTACCCCGGATGGCAAGCGTCACGACAAGCTCGAAGTGACCCAGAAACTGGTGCCGGGCGCGCCGCAGGACATCATGGCCTACGAGTTCACCGAGAGTCATGAAGTGATCCCCGGCGAGTGGCGTTTCATGGTGTTCCAGGGCGACCGTTTGTTGGTTCAGCAGCGTTTTACCGTACGCTGAATCGTTTACGCCCAGGCATCGGAGTGCTTGGGCGTTTTGATATCACGTTTTCGTCTTAAGCAAATTTTCCGGGACCCGATACTTTCAACAGCAGCCCGCTGCATGGCGAATGCAGCGCTTTTGGAAGGAACCGGAGAATGAGCATCAGAAGTCTCAACATTGCACCGCGTGCGGGCCTGGGCTTCGGTCTGCTGGCGTTGATGGTGTTCGGCCTGGGGGCGTTCGCCCTGCTGCAGATGGCGAACATGCGTGCGCAGTCTGACGAGGTCGACAACAACTGGCTGCCCAGTGTGATGTCGGTGGGCGAAATGAATCAGGACCTGCTGCGGGTCCGTGCGCTGACCATGCGTTTGCTGCTCAACCGCAGCCCCCAGGCCCTGGCGCAGAACGAAAGCAAGCTCAATGAGATCAAGAGCGGTATGAAGGTGGCCCAGGAGCGTTATAACGCGCTGATCGTGCTGCCGGAAGAGCGCGTACTGTTCGATCGCTACAAAGCCGCCGAGAAACGTTACCTCGAGCACCAGAACCAGGTGATGGCGCTGTCGCAGCAGGGGCGGGTGGAGGATGCGGTCGCAGTGGTCAACGGCGAAATGAGCCAGCTGGCCGATGACCTGGCGGGCACCCTCAACGAACTGGTAGCCCTGAACCGGAACAATGCCAACCTGGCCACCGAGCTGGCCCGGGCTGTATTCAACAGCGCCAAGGTCTGGGTGGTCGTGATGATCGTGGTGGCCGGCCTGATGACCATTGTCCTGGCCCTGTTGCTCACCCGCAGCATTGTGCTGCCGCTCTCGCAGTCGCTGAGCGTGGCCGAAGTGGTGGCCGGCGGCGACCTGACCGAGGATATCCGCATCAGCGGCAAGGATGAGCCGGCCCGCTTGCTACAGGCGCTCAAGGCCATGCAGCACAGTCTGCGGGAAACCATCCGGCGCATCTCCGACTCTTCCAGCCAGTTGGCTTCCGCTTCGGAGGAACTCAGTTGCGTGACCGAGGACGCCACCCGCGGCCTGCACCAGCAGAGCCAGGAAATCGAACAGGCGGCGACGGCGGTGAACCAGATGACCGCCGCGGTGGAGGAGGTGGCCAGCAATGCCGTGGCGACGTCCGAAGCCTCCCGCCAGTCCGACCTGATTGCCCAACATGGGCGTGAGCAGGTGCGGCAGACGGTGCAGTCCATCGAGTCCCTGGCCGACGACGTGACCGCCAACGCCTCCCAGGTCGAAGAGCTGGCGCAGAAGGTCTATGGCATCAGCAAGGTGCTGGATGTGATTCGCTCGGTGGCCGAGCAGACCAACCTGCTGGCCCTGAATGCGGCCATCGAGGCGGCGCGGGCCGGGGATGCCGGCCGCGGGTTCGCGGTGGTGGCGGACGAGGTACGGGCGCTGGCTCATCGCACCCAGCAATCGACCCAGGAGATCGAGCAGATGATCGGCGGCATTCAGCAGGGCACCGACCAGGCTGTCAGCTCCATGCAGCAGAGCAACAGCCGGGCCCGTTCGACCCTGGAGCTGGCCAAGGCGGCGGGGGCGGCGCTGGAGGAAATCGCCGGGGCTATCACCCTGATCAACGAACGCAACACGGTGATCGCCAGCGCCTCGGAGGAGCAGGCGGCGGTGGCCAGGGAGGTGGACCGCAACCTGATGAACATCCGCGACCTGGCCATGCAGACCTCGGCCGGGGCCAACCAGACCAGCGCCGCGAGCCAGGAGCTGTCGCGACTGGCGGTGGACCTGAACACCCTGGTGGCACGGTTCTCGGTGTAAGGGCTTTTGCACTGGGAAAAACAATCGCCCAATAAAAAACGCCCCGAACCAGTCGGGGCGTTTTTCATGTTGCGAAGCGGCGGGGCTTACTTGCCCTGCCAGCGCTTCAGGACCAGGGTGGCGTTGGTGCCGCCGAAGCCGAAGCTGTTGCTCATCACAGTGTTGATGGTGGCGTCTTCGCGAGTCTTGGTCAGGATCGGCATGTCGGCCACTTCCGGATCCAGTTCTTCGATGTTGGCCGAGCCGGCCATGAAGTTGCCTTCCATCATCAGCAGGCAGTAGATCGCTTCGTGAACGCCGGCGGCGCCCAGGGAGTGACCCGACAGGCTCTTGGTGGAGCTGATGGCCGGGGCCTTGTCGCCGAACACTTCACGCACGCCTTTCATTTCCGCGACATCGCCGACCGGAGTCGAGGTGCCGTGGGTGTTCAGGTAGTCGATCGGTGCGTCGACGGTGGACATGGCCATCTGCATGCAACGGATTGCACCTTCGCCGCTTGGGGCCACCATGTCGTAGCCGTCGGACGTCGCGCCGTAGCCAACGATTTCGGCGTAGATCTTCGCGCCACGGGCCAGGGCGTGTTCCAGCTCCTCGACCACCACCATGCCGCCACCGCCGGCGATGACAAAACCGTCACGGTCGGCGTCGTAGGCGCGGGAGGCTTGTTCCGGGGTGTCATTGCGCTTGCTGGACAGGGCGCCCATGGCGTCGAACAGGAACGACTGGCTCCAGTGTTCCTCTTCACCGCCGCCGGCGAACACGATGTCCTGCTTGCCCATCTGGATCTGTTCCATGGCGGTACCGATGCAGTGAGCACTGGTGGCGCAGGCAGAAGCGATGGAGTAGTTCAGGCCCTTGATCTTGAACGGAGTGGCCAGGCAGGCGGAAACGGTGCTGCTCATGGTCCGCGTTACACGGTATGGGCCGACGCGCTTGACGCCTTTCTCGCGCAGGATGTCCAGCGCTTCCATCTGGTTCAGGGTCGAGGCGCCGCCGGAGCCGGCGATCAGGCCGGTACGCGGGTTGGAAACCTGCTCTTCGGTCAGGCCGGAATCGGCGATGGCGTCTTTCATGGCCAGGTAGGCGTAAGCCGCCGCGTGGCCGACGAAGCGATAGATCTTGCGATCGATCAGCTCTTCGAGGTTGAGGTCAATGGAGCCGGAAACCTGGCTACGCAGACCCATTTCGGCATATTCCGGGTTGAAGCGGATGCCAGGGCGACTTGCACGCAGGTTAGCGGAGACGGTCTCTTTGTCATTGCCCAGGCACGAAACGATGCCCAGACCAGTGATAACGACGCGGCGCATGCGGATAACCCTTAGAAGTTGTCAGTGGAGGTGAAAACGCCGACCCGGAGGCCTTCGGCGGTATAGATTTCGCGGCCATCGACGCTGACTGAGCCATCGGCGATGGCCATGTTCAGCTTGCCCTTGAGGACGCGCTTGATATGAATGTTATAGGTAACTTTCTTGGCGGTCGGCAGCACCTGACCAAAGAACTTCACTTCGCCCGAACCCAGGGCGCGACCGCGGCCCGGCAGGCCTTGCCAGCCCAGGAAGAAGCCGACCAGTTGCCACATGGCGTCGAGGCCCAGGCAGCCCGGCATCACCGGATCGCCTTCGAAGTGGCAGGCGAAGAACCACAGGTCGGGGGTGATATCCAGCTCGGCGACCAATTCACCTTTGCCGTACTTGCCACCCTCTTGGCTGATATGAGTGATGCGATCCACCATCAGCATGTTCGGGGCGGGCAGTTGCGCGTTACCTGGGCCGAACAGCTCACCGCGACTGCAGCGCAGCAGATCTTCCCGAGTAAAGGCGTTTTGTTTGGTCATGCGAGCTCCTCAATAGTCCCATGCGGCAGGGTGGGGCAAATCTTCCCGGCCGATCGAAGCGTTCATGCCTCGAGCCGGCAGCCTACTCATAGACTATTGCGTTGTGGTGAAAGTCACAGCACAAGGGACATGAATGTACACTTGTGCACTGAAATTATTATACAGGCCCTGTGAGGGGCCTGTTCGGGTGCCTAAGACTGCCGCACTTTCGCCCTTCACGCCAGTCGCAGATGGTCGATAAATGGCCGCTACTGCACCCAACGTTGGAGAATTTGCTGCAGATCCGTGCGTTTGAACGGCTTGGCCAGGTAATCGTTCATGCCCGCCGACAGACAGGCTTCGCGGTCGCCCTGCAAGGCGTTGGCGGTCAAGGCGATGATCGGCAGGTCGGCGCATCCGGGCAGTTGGCGGATCTGCCGGGTGGCCTCGTAACCGTCGATCAGCGGCAGCCTGCAATCCATCAGGATCGCCTCGAAGATCAGGCTTTCGGCGCTGCGAATGGCCTGGGCACCGTCGGTGGCGATGCTGACCGTGAAGCCCAGGCTGCGCAGCATGGCCTGGATCACGGTCTGGTTGACCGGGTTGTCTTCCACCAGCAGCACGTTGCGTCCTTCGCCATGGGCATGCCCGCTGTGCACCCGCGGCGCCAGCACCGGCAGGCTTTGCTGGTAGAGCGCCAGCGGGATCTCCAGGGTGAACGTCGAGCCGCGACCTTCCTCGCTCTGGGCGCGCAGGGTGCCGCCCATGCGTTCGGCCAGGGTGCGGGCGATCGGCAGCCCCAGGCCGGTGCCGCCGTAACGCCGGGAAATCGAACTGTCGGCCTGCTGGAAGGCGTTGAACATCAGTTCCAGGCTTTGCGGGCTGATGCCGATCCCGCTGTCACGCACGGTACAGGTGAACCACAGCAGCTCGTGGTCCAGGGCCTGCCATTGCGGCTCGATGGTGACGCTGCCTTGTTCGGTGAACTTCAAGGCGTTGCCGATCAGGTTCACCAGAATCTGCCGGATCCGCGTCGGGTCGCCCTTGACTTGCAATGACTCCATGCCGGGCGGCAGCCGCAGCTGCAGGTCCAGCCCGCGCTGCGCGGCACTGTGCTGGAAGGCCTGGGCCGAGCTGCCGATGAGTTCGGCGAGGTTGAACGGGATGTGCTCCAGCTCCAGGGCCGAGCGCTCGATGCGCGAGAAGTCGAGGATGTCGTTGATCACCTTGAGCAGGTGCTCGGTGGACTCGGAGGCCAGCGCCGCGTATTCGTGCTGCTCATCGGTCATTTCCGTGGTTTCGAGCAGTTGCAGCATGCCCAGCACACCGTTCATGGGCGTGCGCAGTTCATGGCTCATCATCGCCAGGAAGTCCGACTTGGCGTTGTTGGCCCGCTCCGCTTCTTCGCGGGTCTGGATCAATTGCGCCATGGCCTGGTGCTGCTCGCGGCTGGCCTGCTCGAGGCCGGCGGCGAGGTTGTTGATGTGTCGCGAAAGATCGCCCAGCTCGGCATCGTCGACGATCGGCAGCGGGGTCTTGAAGTCACCCTGTTGAATGGCCTTGACCGCGGTGCCCATGGCGCTGATCGGTTGCGACAGGCTGGCCGCCAGGCGGCGGGCCAGAAGGAAGGTGAACAGCAGGGCGAACAGCGCGAGGATGCCGGCTTTGAACAGGATCTCCTGCTGGCGCTGGCTGAAGGCATCGTTGGACATGCCGACGATCACCCGCCCCAGGTAGTCCGCGTTGGGGGTAGCGCTGGCGCCCGGGTCGTCCTGGAAGAAGTCGTTGTTGAGCTGGATGCGTTGCAGGCGCACCGGGGCCTGGAACACTTCCACCTGCTGTGAGCGGTTGTGGGTTTCCGAAGGCTGCTCGACGTACACCAGGATCTTGTTGCGGCTGTCCTGGACTTCGAGAAAGCGCACATGGGGCGTGGACAGGGTGGCCTTGAGCAGGCTCTCGAGGCCTTCGCTGTTGCCCGAAATCACCCCGTACTCGGTGGCCGGCGCCAGCTGGTTGGCGATCAACTGGCCGGTGTGGTTCAGCTCCTGGCGCAGATCCTGGATCCGCACGAAGGTAAAGAAGCTGATCAGCAGCAGGGTCAGCAGCAGCGCCGGGCCGAGGCAGATGATCTGGGTGCGGGTACTGATGTCCCAACGGCGACGGAAGGTCATGGGCGTTTTTCTCCTTCGGCCAGCTGGGTCGCCACCGATTGCTCGTCAATCGGTTCGACACCCAGGGAGCGTGCCACTTGCGGGTTGCTCAACACCTTGAACGGTTGCGGGTACAGGGTACGCGGCCAGTGGGTCGTGGGCCGGTCCAGCAAATCGTCGAGCACCTGCAGCCAGTCGTCCTGGTCGCTGTAGGTGCTGGCCAGGCTGCCGGCCTTGACGAATCCGGCATTGGGGCCGATCAGCGCCAGTTGCCGGGCATAGCTGCTCAATAACAGATTCTTCGCGGTTTTCGGGTTGTACAGCCGCGGGTCGTCCAGCCCCAGCAGGACGTCGCTGCTTTTCAGCAGGCTTTGCAGCGGGCGGCTGTCATTGGTGTCGTCCCAGCGCTCGGCGACGATTTCCAGCCCCAGAGGATGGGCGGCCTGGTGCAGTTCCTTGAGCAGGAATTCGCTGTCGGCGCCGTAGAGCACGCCGACCCGCCGGGCCTGGGGGAGGATCTTGCGGATCAGTTGCAATTGCCGAGCCAGCGGCGGGTCGCTCCATAACAGGCTCAGCCGGGGCGAGGAGGTTGCCCCCAGGCGCTGCTGGGCCTGGATCCGGCCGATGCGCAACACCAGCGTGGCCGGGCCCTGGGCGTCCTGCTGGCGCCATTCGAGGCTGGCCGGGTCGAGCAGGATCAATCGGGTGCCTGCTGGCAATTGACCGGGAGCAGGCAGGTTGGCCAGGGGTTCGAAGCGCACGTCGTCCTGGGGCCGCTGTTGCGCCAATGCCTGGGCAAAGGCCTGCACGCCGGCGCTGTCTTCGGCGCCGGTCAGCAACACCTGGGCCGCCCATGCGGGGAATGCACCCCAGAGGCAACAGAACAGCAGCAGGCGAACCCGGAAACGGTTCAAGGCAGGCGTCATCCCTGACTGACGGTGGCTCATGCTAGAACGTCAACTCCGCACTGAAGTAGAGGACGTGGTGCGAGTCATAGTTGTTGTCGACAAAGGTAGTGGGCTCGTCGTCGAGCCGTTGCTGGAGCACGCCGGCCAGCTCCAGGCTGCCCTTGCCCAGGGGGATACGCTTGGCGACGCGGGTATCGACCCGTTCGAAGCGGTAACCGTTGAGCGCGCTGGAACCATAATAGAAGAGCGCGCTGGACCAGCCCTGGCCCCAGTCGCGCAACCAGCCCGCCGAGCCGCTGTGGCGCGCGGTCAATTGCTCGTCCAGCGGGTTGCTGGCCTCGGCGTCGACATAGGCGTACGTCAGGCGCAGCCGGTCCGCCGGGTTCAGGCGCCAGTCCAGCTGGGTTTCAGTGCCGGCGAAGCGTGAGCTGTTGCTGTTGCTGGCGATGTACTGGTTGTTGCGCAGCGGCTCGCTGATCATCCCGCTGATTTCGTCGTAGAACAGCTTCACATCGAGGTTCAGCCCGAGATCGGCGAAAAAGCCGTTGTAGCCCAGCTCCCGTGAGCGCATGCGTTCCTGGTCGAGGTTGCCCGGGCCGCGAGTCTTGACGAAGTACTGGGCGCTGGGCTGGCCGTAGGCGGTCGGGTTCAGCTTGGTGACTCGGTAGCTCCAGTTGACGTTGTTCTCGAACATGTCCGGCGAGCGGATCGCTTCCGAATACACCGCCCGCAGGCCGTGGCGCGGATTGATCAGGTAGTTGACCGCCACCCGCGGGGTCAGCGAGCTGCCGCTCAGCTGCGAGTCCTCGAACATGGCGCCGCCCTGCAGCAGCCAGTGCTCAGTGGCGCGCCATTCCAGTTGGCCGAACGCGCGCCAGGTGCTGTCGTCGAGGGTGCCGTTGAAATAGGTTTCCGAGTCGGCGCGGTCGTAGCGATAGTTCAGGCCGCTGACCAGGCGCACGCCATCGGACAGGCTCAGGGTGTCCTGCAGTTCGAGGTCGTAGCGCGATTCGCGGGCGCTCTGGTCGATATCCCCGCAGACCGTGCGCTTGGCGCCGTCCTTCCATTGGGTCAGCACCTGGTTCGCCAGGGCCTGTTCGGCCGCGCTGCCCGGAGGGGCGCCGGAGCCGGTGAAATTGTCCATGTGCCGGGCCAGCAGTTCGGCGTAGTTCGGGTTGAGCTGCCAGAGGCGGGTCAGTTCCGGACTGAACGACACTTCGGCGTCACAGGCGCGCCAGTTCTGCTGGCGGTCCCAGTGCTGGGCCGAGCCTTGTATATAAAGGCTGTGGTCCGGGTTGATGTCCAGGTTCCAGCGCAGCGAGCCGGCATAGTCCTTGGCGATCACGTCGGAGTTGTAGCCGGCCGAGGTGATACCGGAGAACACCGGGCGGTAGGTATAGGGGCGCTGGTTGCTGCCTTCCTTGGCGCTGAGCTGCCAGTCGATGCTCTGCTGCTCGTTGAGCATCTGGCTGACCGACAGGCTGAAGCGGTTCAAACGCCGGCTGTCGCGGTAGTCGGCGCCGTTGCGATCGCTGTCGAAGCCGTCGTCCTCCTGCCCGGAGAGCGACAGGCGCAGGTCGCCGGTGTCCCAGCCGGTGCCCTGGCTGGCGTACCAGTCGCTGATACCGCGCTGGCCGCGGGTGACTTTGACCCGCGTACCGTGGCTGTTGGCGGGCGAGCGGGTGATGATGTTGATCACCGCCATCAGCGCGTTGGCGCCGTAACTGACGGTATTGGGGCCACGGAACACCTCGATGCGCTCGATGTCCTCCATAGCCACCGGAATGTCGCTCCAGTCCACTGTGGCCAGGCCCGCCCGGTACACCGATCTCCCGTCGATCAGCACCTGCATGCGCCGCGCTTCGCTGGCATTGGTGCCGTGATAGTTCACCGCGGCCTGGTTGCCGCTGATATTGCCGACCATCATCCCCGGCACCAGGCGCAGCAGCTCGCTGATGTCGCGGGCGCCGCTGGCGTTGATCAGTTCGCTGTCGAGCACGGTCATGCTGCCGGGCACGGCCGCGGGGGACTGTTTCAGACGGGTGGCGGTGAGGATTTCCGGCAGCGGCTGGCTGTCCAGGAACAGATCGTCGGCC
>NZ_JACNAC010000044.1:0-58457 GCF_017349775.1 Pseudomonas sp. GW460-12-10-14-TSB1 | reverse complement strand
AACTCAGCAGTGAAACGATGCATCGCCGATGGTAGTGTGGGGTTTCCCCATGTGAGAGTAGGTCATCGTCAAGATTGAATTCCGAAACCCCTGTCTGCTGACGCAGACAGGGGTTTTGTTTTTGTACGCCTGAAAGCCTCTGCGCTTACACCCGAACCAGGCCACTCAGCAGGGGACTTACCCCCCTCAAGCACCCAGCCTCCGCTCCAGAACATCAGAACAGAGCGAAGCACCTCCGCTCTGTCCCTCACCTCACCTCACCGCTGACGCATCTTGCTGCTTCTGCGGGCCAGCCATTTACGCCACCAGATATAGATCCCGGTGACGGACAACATCGCAATCACCAACCCCAACACCGCAATAAGCACCTGCCCGGTAAAGCCGATGATCCGGCCACCATGGATCGGCAGTTGCAGCCGATAGAACCGTTCGCCCAAGGTGCCTTGTCCAGCGATCTCCTGCCCCAGCAGGCGGCCATCCGTGCCATGAAAGAACAGCCACGACTTACCATGGGCCTCGGTATCGTGCTGACCGAAACCGGCGCCATAGAAGTTGTATTCGAAGCTGTAATACAGCTCGCCGATCGCCGCCGTCAGGCCCAGCCGTTTGCCTTCTTCCTGGGCCCGTTCATAAGCCTGTTGATAGGTGAGTCGGGTAACCCCCAACTGATCGCTGGGCATGCGCCCACGGGCCTCATAGACGCTCGGTTCGATCGGCGAGAGCAGGGATACCACCGGCTTGAACACCTGGCTCGGCAGGTTCATCGCCACGCTGCTGATGGCAATCGGCAGCAGCAGTAACCACAGCCATAACCCTCCTGCCCGATGCAGATCCATATTGAGACGATAGGCGTGCCCGCCCTTGATCTTCCAGGCAGTCGACCACTTTTTCCAGAACGGCCGGCCACGGGGCAGGGTGAGGAACAAGGCAATGAAGCAATCGATGACCCAGAAGATCGCCACCAGCCCCATCAATACCAGCCCCCAGTTACCCGGCAGCGTCAGGTTGTAGTGGAATTCGAGAATGAAGGGGATGAGATTCTCCCGCTGAAAACAGCAGGCACCCCAGAACCGCTTGCCGGTCTGCTCGCCACTGACCGGATCCAGGTAAAACACCTGGTTGGGATCGTCGAATGGCTTGCCCGTAGCCGGGTCGTTACGGGGTACCGCGGCGAGCAGCGCGGTATGCCCTGGCTCGTTGGGGTACTCCATGTACCAGACCTGCAGGCGCGGATGCTGCGTCTGCACCTGGTCGACCAGGGTTCCAGGCGGCAGTGCCTGACCCTCGGCAGGGGCCTCGTAGAACCCCGGGTTGAGCCACTCGTCCAGCTCGTGATTGAAGGCCAGCAGGCTGCCGGTCAGCCCCGCCAGCAACAGAAACACCGCGGTGGCCAGGCCGATATAACGATGCAGTAGAACCAGAATTGCGCGCATGGAATTTTCCCGTAGAGACGACAAAGCCAGCGCGTGCGCTGGCTTCGGGGGAACGACAAATGATTAGAACTGGTAGCTGACCGTGGCCGCGACGTTACGCTCCTCGCCCATGTAGCAGAAGCTCAGGCTGGCACAGGAGGCGATGTAGGATTCGTTGGTCAGGTTGTTGGCATTGAGCCGGACATCCACACCCTTCAGGCCGACCTTGCCCAGGTCATAGCCGATGGAGGCATCGAACAGGGTGTAGGACGGCACCTTCATGGTGTTCTCCGCATCCGCCCAGCTGTAGCCCACGTACCGCACACCGCCACCCAGGCGCAGGCCGTCGAGCGAACCGCTGTCGAACTTGTAGTCGGCCCAGAGCGAAGCCATGTGCCGCGGCGCCTGGGTCGGCGAGTTACCCTTGTTCTCGATGATGTCGGTGGCGGTGCTCAAGGTGCTGATTATCGACTTCGAGTACTCGATGTCGGTGAAGGTGTAGCTGCCGAGCAGCTTGAGGTTGTCGTTCAGCTGCAGGTGCGCTTCCAGTTCAAGGCCCTGGGAGCGTACGGCGCCGACCGCGCGATAGAAGTTTTCCTGGGGCAGCTTGGTGGCCAGGTTCTCCTGGTCGATGCGGAACAGGGAGGCGGTGTACAGGTCATCCGTGCCCGGTGGCTGGTACTTCAGGCCCAGTTCCCATTGGGTGCCATCGGTAGGCGCCAGCGGGTTGCCGGCGCTGTCCGCGTAGGAGTTGGGGTTGAAGGACTCGGAGTAGCTGATGTAAGGCGCCAACCCGTTATCGAACAGGTACAGCGCCCCGGCGCGGCCCGTCAGCTTGGTGCGCTTGTCATTGATCTCGGTGCCCACCGGGCGCGAGGCTTCGGCCAGGCGGTTTTCGTCCGAGGTCTCCACCCAGTCCTGGCGCAGGCCCAGGGAGAAGCGCCACTGGTCCATCTCGATCAGGTCTTGCAGGTAGACGCCGGTCTGCTCGAGGCGGCGCAGATAGCTGAGCGGGTCGTAATAAGTGATGGCCGAGTTGCCATAGACCGGATCGAACGCATTGATCGGCGCCACCGAGCCGCTGGTCCAGTCCACCACCGTCTTGCGGCGCTGGTAATCGGCGCCCATCAGTACCGTGTGCTTGGTCGCGCCGGTGAGAAATTCGGCCTGCAGCATGTTGTCGACGATGAACGCATGCAGCTTCTCGTCGCCACCGGTGTAGTAGCGGTTCAGCTCGTTGCTGGTCGGGGTGGTCCAGCCGTAGCCGTAGATCTGGTCCAGCTTCACCTTGGAGTCGAGGTAGCGGAAGTTCTGCCGCGCGGTGAATACATCGTTGAAGCGATGTTCGAACTGATAACCGAACGACTGCTGATCGCGCTTGTAGCGATCGATGCCCGGTTCGCCTTCGAAGAAGTTCTCGGAAATCCGCTGGCCGTTGCGCTGGTGCAGCGCACCGTCGGCCGGCATGCCGCTGTGGTAGCCGCCATCCGGATCGTGTTGCAGGTACGCCTGCAGGGTCAGCGAGGTGTCATCGGTGAAGTCGATGCTTAGGGTCGGTGCCAGGGCGTAGCGTTTTTCCTTGTTGTGGTCGAACTGGGTGTCGGAGCGGTCCGCCAGCCCGGTCAGGCGATAGGCGATGCGCTTGTCGTCGTCCACCGGGCCGCTGAAGTCGAAGCCCATGCCGCGCTGGCCCTGGGTGCCGACCGTGGCCTGGATCTGATGGTAGGGCTCGAACAGCGGTTTCTTGCTGGTCAGCGCCACCAGGCCGCCCGGGGAGCTGCGGCCATAAAGCACCGACGAGGGGCCCTTGAGGATGTCCACCCGCTCCAGGAAGTACGGGTCGACCTGCATGGTGCTGTAGGTGCCGCTGTCGCCCATGGACTTGAGGCCGTCGAGGTAGATGTTATCCACCGAGCCATCGTTGAAGCCGCGCATGGCCACGTAGTCGTACCTGTGGGTCGCGCCGTAGGGGTTGGTCAGCACCCCGGGGGTGTAGCGCATGGTCTGGGAGACGGTTTGCGAGCCCTGGTCGTCCATTTGTTCGCGGGTTACCACCGACACGCTTTGCGAGGTTTCCAGCAGCGCGGTACTGGTCTTGGTGGCGATCTGGCTGTGGGTGGCGTTGTAGCCTTCCATGCTGCCCAAGGCATTGCCCAGGGCGAAACCCTTGATATCGGTGGTTGGCAACGACAGGGCGCCGGTCTCGGGCAATGCCCGCAGTACATAGCTGCTGCCGTCCTGGCTCACCGCTTCCAGGCCGGAGCCGTTGAGCAACTGGCCCAGGGCTTGGTCGGTCGAGTATTCGCCTCTCAGGCCGGCGGACTGACGGCCCTGGAGCTGCGCCGGGGTCATCGACAAGGTGATGCCGGCCTCGCGGGCGAAGCGGTTGAGTACGTCGCTCAGGGCGCCGCCAGGGATGTTGTAGCTGTGGCTGAGGCTGGCCGCGCCCGTCTCGGCCGCCTGTGCCAGGCAAGGCAAGGCGACGACGCCCAGCGCAGAGGAGAGCAGGGCCACGCGCACGGCATGGCGCAGGCCGAGGGCGGGCCGTGCAGAAGAGAAGTGGTGGAAGTGCACAATCATGGAAGGGTTCCGTTGAGTCACTGAAGGCAGATGGAAGTGCTTACTGTCTAAGCCGGACTCACGGAAAAAAGCCGCCAAAAAAATTTCAACGAATTACAGCGCCTCAGGCCAGGCGCTCCAGGGTGACCCACCAGCGGGTGCGATAACGCAGGCGCACGGGCAGGGTTTGCGGGAGGATCGCCAGCAGTTTGTCGGTGTCCTCCAGGCGGAACACGCCGGACAGGCGCAGATCGCCGATCTCGTCGGCACAGCCCAGGTAACCGTGGCGGTAACGCCCGACCTCGCGGATGAAGTCCGCCAGCCGCATATTGCGGGTGACGATCAGGCCATCGGCCCAGGCGCCCACGTCCATGTCCAGCGGCGGCACTGGTAGCGCCTGGGACGCACTGACCAGATAGCTTTGCCCGGCCTGTACCCGGGCCGAGGCGCCATCGGCGGTATGTGGCGAGTGAATGGCGACGCTGCCGGCGGTGACGCTCAGGCGCGTGCAGCCGCCTTCCATGCGCACCACGAAACTGGCGTCGAACCCTTCGAACAGGCCATGGCGGGTCCGTACCAGTAGCGGCCTGGAGGGGTTCGCCTGCTGATCCGGCCCGCAGGTCAGCATGATTTCCCCACGGCTGAGCCGGATCAGCCGCTGCTGGGCATTGAAGTCCATGTCGGCGGCGCTGTCGGTGTTGAGTTCCAGGCGTGAGCCGTCCGGCAACTGGAAGCCGCGGCGTTCGCCAGTGGCGGTGGCGAAGTCGGCGCTCCATTGCTGCCAGGCCAGTTGCTCCTTGCCCAGCCATGCGGCGCAGCCCACCAGCATGACGCCGCCGAGCAGCTTCAGGGCCTGGCGTCGGCCGAGGCGCTGGGCGCTGTTTTCCAGGGTATCGAAGGCCACCTGGGCACCGGGCACCGCCCGCAGGTTGCTGTGCAGTTCCTGCTGTAGCGATTGCACCCGTTGCCAGGCCAGCTCGTGTTCGTGATGGGCCGCGCGCCAGGTATCGCACTGCTGCAACAGCCGGGGATTACCGGCGTTGTTGCGCAGGCGCAGCATCCAGTCGATGGCCTGCTTGACCACCAGGTGCCTGGGGTCCACGGGCCGGCGCAGATTGATCGAAGGGTTATCCACAGCGCTCATGCCTCATAGCGCAGCAGGTAGCAGTGGAACAGCGCGTCGGCCACGTAACGCTCCACCGAACGCAGGGACAGCCCCATCTGTTCGGCGATCTGCTTGTGGGTCAGGCCTTCGCACTGGGCCAGCAGGAATGCTTTGCGCACTTTCGGCTTCAGCCCTTCGAGCATGCGCGCGATGCTTTCCAGCAGCTCCAGCACCAGGGCGCGGGCTTCCTCGCTGGGGGCTTCGGCTTCTGGCAGATGGGCGATGGTTTCCAGGTAGGCGCGTTCGATTTCCTCGCGGCGCCAGTGGTCGATCACCAGGCCACGGGCGATGGTCCGCAGGAAAGCGCGTGGGGCCTTGAGTTCGAGGCGTTCGGTGCGCTGCAACAGGCGCACGAAGGTGTCCTGCGCCAGGTCGGCCGCATCGGCGGCGTTGCCCAGCCTGCTGCGCAACCATGTGTTGAGCCAGCCATGGTGATGGCTGTAAAGCGCCTGTACCGCGAACTCAGGTGATGACATGGATGCGACTGCCCGGGTGTCACAAATGATAATTAGTCGCATTGTCATCAAGGGTTTGGGATTTTGCAACAACCGCAGGGCGACCGGCTACGGAAAAGTCCGACGCGGCCGCTCTAGCCTGCCGTTCAGCAGGTTTTTTGCAGATAACAGGTACATTTCTGACAAATCGCTAAGATTTATCCGACTCGTGCCGACAGACAGTGAGACCCATGCGTGCACCAAAGTAGAGCGGTCGCAGAACGCCGCCTGCGCTGTTACATGGAAAGTTGCATCCCGTACGCATCCCCACTTTCGGCATAAGAAGTCCCATGACATGAATCTCAAGTTCAGCCATAAAATCCTTTTGGCCGCCTCCGGTGTAGTGGTTCTGGCATTCGCGTTGTTCACTTTGTACAACGACTATCTGCAGCGAAACACCATTCGCCAGAACCTCGAATCGTCGATCCAGCAGGCGGGTGACCTCACTTCCAGCAGCGTCCAGAACTGGATGAGCGGACGCATCCTGGTGCTCGAGAACCTCTCGCAGAACGTTGCTCACCAGGGCGCCAACGCCGACTTCCCGGGGCTGGTGGACCAGCCGGCGTTCACCACGAACTTCCAGTTCACCTACGTGGGCCAGGCCAACGGTGTGTTCACCCAGCGGCCTGACGCGAAGATGCCCGACGGCTACGACCCGCGTCAGCGTCCCTGGTACAAGCAGGCCGTGGCGGCCGACAAGACCATGCTGACCCCGCCCTACATGGCGGCCGTTGGCGGTCTGGTGGTGACCATCGCCATGCCGGTGAAAAAGAACGGCCAGTTGCTGGGCGTGGTGGGGGGCGACCTGAGCCTGGAAACCCTGGTGAAGATCATCAACTCGGTGGACTTCGGTGGCCTGGGCCATGCCTTCCTGGTCAGCGCGGACGGGCAGGTGATTGTCAGCCCGGACAAGGACCAGGTGATGAAGAACCTCAAGGACATCTACCCGGGCGACAACGTACACATCCAGAAGGGCACCCAGGAGGTGCTGCTCAAAGGCCAGGAGCGCATCCTGTCGTTCACCCCGGTGACCGGCCTGCCGAATGCCGAGTGGTACATCGGCCTGTCCATCGACCGTGACAAGGCTTTCGCCCCGCTGAGCAAGTTCCGCACCTCGGCGCTGCTGGCGATGTTCATCGCCGTGGCCGCGATTGCCGTGCTGCTGAGCCTGCTGATCCAGGTGCTGATGCGTCCGCTGACCACCATGGGCCGCGCGATGCAGGACATCGCCCAGGGCGAGGGCGACCTGACCCGCCGCCTGGTGGTGGAGAGCAAGGACGAGTTCGGCGTACTGGGCGGCTCGTTCAACCAGTTCGTGGAACGTATTCACGCGTCGATTTCCGAAGTGTCCTCGGCCACCCGCCAGGTGCACGACCTGTCCCAGCGTGTGATGGCGTCGTCCAACGCTTCGATCATCGGTTCCGACGAACAAAGCGCGCGCACCAACAGCGTGGCCGCGGCGATCAACCAGCTGGGCGCCGCCACCCAGGAAATTGCCCGTAACGCCGCCGATGCGTCGCAGCACGCCAGCGGCGCCAGCGAGCAGGCCGACGATGGCCGCCAAGTGGTGGAGCAAACCATCCTGGCCATGACCGAGCTGTCGCAGAAGATCAGCCTGTCCTGCACCCAGATCGAAACCCTGAACGCCAGCACCGACAACATCGGCCACATCCTCGATGTGATCAAGGGCATCTCCCAGCAGACCAACCTGCTGGCGCTCAACGCGGCCATCGAAGCGGCGCGCGCCGGTGAAGCCGGTCGCGGTTTCGCGGTGGTGGCCGACGAAGTTCGCAACCTGGCCCATCGCACCCAGGAATCGGCCGAGGAGATCCACAAGATGATCACCTCGCTGCAGATCGGCTCCCGCGAAGCGGTATCGACCATGAACGCCAGCCAGGCGTCCAGCGAAGAGAGCGTCGAAGTGGCCAACCAGGCCGGTGCGCGGCTGGTCAGCGTGACCCAGCGCATCACCGAGATCGACGGCATGAACCAGTCGGTGGCCGCGGCTACCGAAGAGCAGACTGCCGTGGTGGAAACCCTCAACGTCGACATCAGCCAGATCAACCTGCTGAACCAGCAGGGCGTGGCCAACCTCAACGAAACCCTGAAGGATTGCGACGCCCTGTCGCTGCAGGCCAACCGCCTGAAGCAACTGGTGGACAGCTTCAAGATCTGACCCGCTGCAAAACGCTGGGGCCGCAACGGCCCCAGTGTGTTTCACCGCAGGCCTTCTACGGCCTACTCGAACATCCTCCGCACATTGCCCATCGCCTCATCGGCAAACCCCTGCAGGAACCCCTGGAAGGCCGCCACCTCGGCACCGCCTTCGGCCGGGTCGGCGACGATGCGCCAGGTGGCGCGTGCCCGTTCGCCGGGCAAGGCCTCGACGCTCATGGCCGCCCACAGGTTGCCGATGCCCAGGGTGTCGTAGATCAGGCTCCAGGTCATGTACAGCGCCTGGTCGTCCCGTGAGTTGAGTTGTTCGATGACGATATTGCCGTCGTGGAAGAACTTCTTGCGCACCGAGCGCACACCTTCGCCCGTCATCTCGATATGCGACAGCGCGGGAATGAAGGCCGGGAAGCCGGCGAAGTTGCCGACGATGCTCCAGACGCGTTGGGCATCGGCACCGATGTCCACGGTGGACAGGACCTCGCAGGCGTTCGGGTTCTTGATCAGGGTGTCGGGTTGCAGGTTTTTCATGGTGTTCTCCAGCGTGGGTGGGTTCAGATAAAGCGGATGTCTTTCAGGTACTGGCAGCCCTTGCGCAGCAGCGCCGGGTCCTTGGCCGGGTAGTCGGCGCCCATGCGCCGCACCCCGGCCTCGGCGTTGGCGTGGCCGATCAGCGAGATATCGCCGATGTCTTCTTCGAAGCCGTTGAGGTAGAAACCGAGGACGCCGAACAGCGCGTTGTCGCGGTCGACCCGGCCCAGCTGGCGCTGCCAGTCGACAACGCTGACCATGCGGAACTCGCGCCCGGCCTCGCGGAACGAGGCGACATAGGCCTCCCAGCTCAAAGGCTGCGGGTTGTGCAGGTTGAACACCGCGTGGGCCGGTTGATAACGGCTGGCGTGGAAGGCGATGAAGCGGGCGAGGAAGTCCACCGGCATCAGGTCGAAGTTCATCGCCAGCTGCGGCACCTGGCCCAGTTGCAGAGAACCCTTGAGCATCAGCATCAGGCGGTTCCTGTGGGGCTGGCAGACCCCGGTCTGGCTGTTGAAACTGATGTTGCCCGGGCGATAGAGATTGACCCACACCCCTTGCTCGCGGGCGCGTTGCAGGATCCGCTCGCCGACCCACTTGGACAGGTTGTAGCCGTTGCGGATGTAGATCGGCGGGGTGGCCGCGGGCGGCTGTTCCAGCACCCGGCCCTGGGCATCGATGCTGCTGGAGGCGGACAGGGTCGAGACGAAGTTGAAGACCTTCTTGCTGCGCCCTTCGCACAGGCGCAGGCACTCGAACAGCGGCTCGACGTTGTCGCGCGCCAGCGCCGGGTAATCGAGCACGTGATTGACGTTGGCGGCGTTGTGCACCAGCGCGCCGTATTCGCGGTCGATGCGTTCGTATACCTGCGCCGCCAATCCAAGTTGTGGCTGGCTGATATCGGCGGCATGCACCCGCACCCGGCTCAGGTCCAGATGTTCCAGGCGGTTGTCGCGCAAGGCCTGGGCGAAACGTTCGGCGGCCGATTGCGTGGGCGTTTCCCGCACCAGGCACGCCACCTCGCTGGCGCCCCATTCCAGCAGCGCCTCGACTATGTGCACGCCGAGAAAACTGTTGGCGCCGGTGACCAGCACCTTGTGCACGTCGCCCAGTTGGCTGATGGGCAGCACTTGCAGGTCGAGTTCGGCGTTGGCATCGGCAAACACCTGGTCGAGGGCTGCGTCCGGGCCGTCGTGGGCGGCGCCGCCGATCAGGGTCGCCAGGTTGCTCAGGGTCGGGGCCTCGATAAAGCGGTTGATCGACAGGCTGCGGCCGAACTGTTCGCGAATCGCCAGCAGCAGGCGCGACAGCAGGATCGAGTGGCCGCCGAGGTTGAAGAAGCTGTCGTCGGTGCCGATGTCCTCGGCCGGCAGCTCCAGCAGCTCGGCCCACAGCTGCAGCAGGTGCTGTTCGTTGGCGTTCTGCGGCAGGCGTCGCTGGCGGTTGCTGCCCGGGGTACGCGGCAGGGCCAGCAGGGCGCGGCGATCGACCTTGCCGTTGGCGGTGTAGGGCATGCTCGGCAGTTCGATGTAGGCGCTGGGCTGCATGTAGTCCGGCAAGCGCTGGCGCACTTGTTCGCGCAGGGCTTGCAGCGCATCGCCGGCAGCGCTCGGCTGGGCCAGGTAGGCGAGGATCCGCCGCTGATCGTCGATCACCACCGCCACCTGACGGAACAGCTGGCCGTCGCGCAGGCAGTGTTCGATCTCCTCGGGCTCGACCCGGAACCCGCGGATCTTCACCTGGTTGTCGCGCCGCCCGCAGATCTCGATGCCACTGTCGGTCCACTGGCCGATGTCCCCGGTGCGATAGACCCGCAGTCGGCGCCCGTCCGGCAGGCCCAGGGTCAGGTAGCGTTCGGCGCTCAGCGCCGGGTTGTTCAGGTAGCCGAGGCCGACGCCCGGCCCGGCCAGGTACAGCTCGCCGGGGGTGCGCTCGGGCACTGGTTGTAGCTGTTCGTCGAGGATCAGCACCTGGCTGTTGGCGATGGGCAGGCCGAGGTTGCGCGGGTTGTCGTCGACCCGCAGGCGGCGGGTGGTGGCCAGCACCGTGGTTTCCGTCGGACCGTAGATGTTGTGCAGTGCGCACTGGCCGGCCAGGTGCTGGATGACGAAGGGTTCGCAGACGTCGCCGCCGGTCACCAGATGCTGCAGGCCCAGTGGCTGTTCCAGGGGCAGGATGCTCAGCAGCGCTGGCGGCAGGAAGGCATGGCTGACCCGCTGGTTCTGCAGCAGGGCCAGCAGTTGCTGCGGGTCGCGCCGTTGGTCCTGGTCGGGGACCACCAGCAGCGCGCCACAGAGGAAGGTGGGCAGGATATCCAGCAGCGAAGCGTCGAAGTTGATGGTGGAGAACTGCAGCACCCGGCTGTTTGGGGCCAGTTCGACATGGCCGATGTACCAGGCGCAGAAGTGGCTGAGATTGCCCTGGCTGAGCAACACGCCCTTGGGCTGGCCGGTGGTGCCCGAGGTGTAGATCGCCACGCAGGGCGCCTCTGGCGGCAGTGCCTGGCGCAGCAGTGGGAGGCTGTCCTCGGTCTCGTCAGGCTGCAGGGTGCGTACATCGAGTTGCGCCAGGTCGAGGTCGCCCAGGTCTTCGCGGCCGTCGTGCAGCAGCAGGGCGGCGCCGGCATTGTCGAGAATGTAGCGTCGCCGTTGTGGCGGATGCTCCGGGTCCAGCGGCAGGTACACCGCGCCACAGCCGAGAGTGGCGAGAATGGCGGCATAGAGCGCTGCTGACTTGGGCAGGCACAGGCCGATCACCGTTGGTTGGTCGGAGCTGGCGGGCAGGTGTCGGAGCATCTGCCGCTGCAGGTTGCGGCTCAGGCGGTGCAGGGTCTGGTAGCTGTAGTCGATGCCCTGGATATTCAAGGCCGGACGCTGGGCGAAGGCCAGCAGGCTCTGGTCGATGCGCTGGGCGATCGGTACCTGCATCTCTTGCAGCAATGCCGGTGCCGGCTGCTGGTTGTGCCGGTGTTCGAAGGCCAGCGAGTCCAGGCGCTCCAGGCCCAGCAGCGGTTCGCTTGGTTCATCCAGGGTGGCGAGCTGGCGGAAAAACGCCGCGCCGCGGGAAAAGCCGCTGACCAGCCGCGCAGTGCTGGCCACCAGCCTGGCGATAGCACCGCTGCGCACGGCCTGGCCATTGCCGCTGGCTTCCTCCGGCAAGGTCGCCTGCTCGATCAGCCGGGAGTCGTGGCGGTGGAACAGGCGCACCTGTGGCAGCCCGCAAGCCGCTTGGGCGATCAGGGCGATACGCAGTTCCAGGCGCATGGTGTCCGCCGCGAGGATGGGTGAATCACCCAGGCTGCCATCGTCGATCAGCAGATGGGGCCGCAGCCCCTTGGCGTTGGCGATCGCTTGCGGCGAGTCCAGCCGCCGCAGCAGATGGCCATGGCGCTCCAGCTCCGTGGCCAGTTCGTTCAGGGCCTGACTGCGGCCCGTCAATACAATGTCGAGGCGTCTCATGCTCGGGTCCCTCCGTTAGGGCAGGTAGTCGGCCAGTGCGTCCTGGACGCAGGCCGAATCCAGCATCGAACTGCTGCGGAAGAAGCGCAGGATGTTGGCGATCAGGGGGTGATGGCGGTTGATCGGGTAGGCCAGGGCGGCTGCCTCCTCGCGCAGCGCCTGCTTGATCGGGGCGGCGACGGGCAGTTGCTCGATCAGTCGCAAGTCGAAGCCCTTCTGGATGTCGTTGGTCAGGTACTGGGCGATGAACACCGGCAGCACCCGGGCGATCTCCGTGCGGTTGGCGTCGCTGGCGCCGTGCCAATAGATGCGCACCAGGCGCGACCAGAAACCCGAATGCCGGCCTTCGTCTTGCAGGTGGTCGGCCATCAGGCCCTTGATCGACGGCTTGACCGTGTCGTCCTTGGCGAAGGCGGCGACATCGTTGGTCACGGTGTTCTCGGCGATGGCCACACAGATCAGTTCCACCGCGTCGCGCAGGTGCTCGGGCGCCCGCTGCAGGGCGGCGGGGATGGCCCGGCTGAGTTCGATTTCCCGGGGCAGCTCGATGGGGTCGATGCCGCTCATGGCGATGGTCTGCTGCATGAAGTCCATCGCCACCAGCGCGTGGTAGTCCTCGTCCACCACCACGGTCATGGCGTCGTAGCGGCAGGCGAAGGGAAAGGCGATGGCGAAGCGGTTCTTGGCGATATTGCGGGCGGTCTTGTCCACCAGCTCGGTCTCGAAGATCACCACGTCGTTGATGAACTTGTAGAGGCTTTGCACCAGCACGAAATCCCGCAGGTGGGGGCAGTGGTCGAGAAAGCTCTGGCTGTGCACCAGGGGCTGGCGGCTCAGGGGGTAGATCAGCTTGTCGTCGTCCTCGAGCATGCGCCGCGGGCGGGTACGGATGGTCGCGCGCTCTTCCCAGGTGTCGGCGAAGGACTGGTAGTCGAGGGCGTTCATGCGCTCACCCCGATCGACGATTCCGCCATGCTCAGGCGCAGCCCGTCCCACAGGGCGATGCGGCTGTCCACCGCGGCGATGGCCGCGGCATACACCTCCTGCTGGCGCTGCGGGTCGTCAGCCACCAGCCGCTCCAGCAGCTGTTCCGCGGCCGGGCCGTGGTCGTCGGAATCAACCTCGATATGGCGTTGCAGGTAATAGCGAAAGGTCGGCGCCTGCTCGATACCTATGCCCCAATCGTCGAGGATGCGCTGGAACATCCGCGGGATGACGCTTTCCCGGCCGTGGAGAAAGGCCGCCGCCACGCAATGGGCTGGCGCCTGCACGGCGGTGTGCAGGGTCTGGCGGACAAAGGCGCTGGCGGCCGGATCGGCGTCGACGCTTTGCAGGGCGGTGTCGAAACTCACACCTTCCTGCTGCAGCGCGACGAAACGTTCCACCACCCGGGTGGCGGCGCCGACCTCGCGCATGGCGTCCAGGTACAGCTCGAAATGGCTGTAATGGCCTTGCCCGGGGCGATCGTCGGACTCTTCGCCGAGCACGATCTCGTTGATCAGTCGCGCGGCGTGAGGGTCTTGCGGTGGTAGCCAGGGCAGGCGTACGCAGGTCAGTTCCTGTTGCAGGCGCTTGGTCAGCGACATGAAGTCCCACACGGCAAAAACATGGGTCTGCATAAAGCGTTGAAGAACGGCAAGTGTGTTGATTTCGGCAAAAATGGGGTGGGCGCTGAGTGTGGCTTTCTTTGCGTCGAGAAGTTCTTTGCTGGCGTTCATTTAGGCTACCTGTCTAAGTGTGTTCGATTGGCCGATTAGTTGCGGCTCGTATAGGTGTTTTAATCAGTGTTTATTTGTTGCGGGCGAGCAGGGGCCTCAAACCTGAATTGATAATCTGGAAAGTTCTATAGTGCTGGCCGGTCTATCCGTTAAAGAACCGTTGCCTTGGCCTTGTTGGGTTTTTAGAGCCAATAAAGCCAAGGCTTGCCAGGTGTTCATAAACGGGTGATCGACGTTGCTTTAACGTCGACGAAGAAAAAACTAATACAGGGGTAAGTGTCGATCAAGTTGTTTTTGCAATACTTTTAAAACTTGTATTTTTGTCGCGCGACAAGTTGCTGCAAAACTTCTTGTTCAAGTTTTGTTGGGATGAAGTTGCCCCTTCCAACTTATATAAGTCAGAATTTTTAACGCTGAGTGAATGCCTCACTCGAAGCAAACTTCGAAGCGCTGAGTTGAAGTCATTGAATATCTGGGAGAAGGCATGCGGGAGCCGATCCCGGTCATGCCCTCCAGTCGCTGGGCTCCTTGCGTGGGTCTGCAGATCGACGTGTGCGGGCAAGTCTGCGTGCCGCTCACGTCCCTTTTTCAGTCGGCGACAGCAAGAGTGAGCCCAAATCGGCGACTGAGCCATCGCCGGCAGGCCTGTGAGGGCAGGAGCGGAGGAGGAAGACGGCGGATTATTCGCCGAGCAGGCCCAGGTGGGTATTGATGATCTGCAGCAGGCGCTGGCGCTGGGACTTGATGAAGAAGTGATTGCCGGCCACCTCGATCAGCTCGAACTCACGACGGGTGAACTCTCGCCAGTTGGCCATGTTGCTGGCGGGGGCCAGCGGGTCCTCGCTGCCATAGAGGGCGGTGAGGGGAATGTCGAGGTTGCCGCTCGACAGATCGCGCCAGGATTCGAACAGCTTCAGGTCGGCGCGCAGCAGCGTCTCGTACTGGTCCCGGCTGGCCTGGTCGCGGGGGATTTCGATCGGCGTGGCGCCCAGCGACAGCATGGCTTCCTGGAAGGGCGCCGTGGGCAGCACGTGCAGCATTGGCCGGGGCGATGGGTAGTCGGGGCTGCGGCAGGCGGAAATGAACAGGTGGCGGGTCTGGCCGGGGTAGTGCGCCTGGGCGTGCTTGGCGGTTTCGTAGGCCAGCATCCCGCCCAGGCCATGGCCGAACAGGGCGTGGGGCTTGGCCAACAGCGGGCGCAGCGCGGAGAAGGTATCGGCCAGCAGCCGCGGCCAGTCGTCGAGCGGTGTTTCAGCCTGGCGGCTACCGTGCCCGGGCAGTCGCACCAGCACCAGCTCGATGTGCCCGGCCAGCCCCGTGGACCAGTTGCGCAGCTGTTCCGGATCCGCGCCGGTCTGCGGAAAGCAGATGAGTCGGGTTTTCGCCGGCTCGCCGGAGTTGAGCACCATCAGCCATTTGTCATTGCGCGCGTGCACTGCTTTTCCTTAAGCCGGTGTGCCGGTCATTGAGTGTTGCATCGTGGCCGCGTCATGCCGCCGTTACCACTGTCAGGTCTCGGCGGACCGTTCGAGGTAGTTGCGAATGGTCTGCGCGGCCTTTTCCAGATGGCCCCGCAGCACCTCCACCGCCCGTTCGACGTCCTTGGCCTCGGCGGCGTCGGTCATGGCGTTGTGATCGTCCTGGGTCAGCTTGCCCAGGCCCATGGAGGATAGATGGAACCGCAAGAAGCGTTCCTCCTCGTTCAATTCGAGTTCGATCAGGCGCAGTAGCTTCTGGTTCGGCGCCCGGTGGTACAGCGACATGTGGAACAGGCGATTGAGACGGCCGATTTCGGCGTGGTCGGTTTCGCTTTCCAGCTGGGCGATATAGCCGCGGGCCTGGGCGATGTCCGCGGCGTCGAGCAGCGGGATCGACAGGCGCAGCGCCTCCAGTTCCAGCAGCAGGCGCAGGCCGTAGGTTTCCACCGCGTCATAGCCGATCAGCTCGGCGACCACCGCGCCTTTGTGCGGCACCACGTGCAACAGCGATTGCGCTTCGAGCTGGCGCAAGGCCTCGCGCACCGGCATGCGGCTGACGCCGAAGAGGTCGGCCAGATCCTGCTGGCGCAGTGCCGTGCCGCTGGGCAGGCGGCCGTCGAGAATCGCCGCGCGCAGGGTTTCCTCGATCACCGAGCGCGCGAGGTGGGCGGGGATTGGCCCGCTGACTGCGATCTTGCTCAAGGGCCTCGGTTTTTCTGTCACGTTAACGCTATCCTGTTTTCTATGAGATTTGGATCCAATGGACGCTAGATAGCGCCCTGCAGCTTGTCAAACCAGCCGTCTGAGCCCTGTCATGGCTTTGCCGGCGCTGATTCTCGGGGCAGCCCTCCTGCCGCTCAAGCACTGGCCGATAAACGAACAGGTCCCTGCTTTCAGCTTAGCGTCTCCAGAGGGGCTGTGATTGTAAGGTGCCATTGTCTTTTGGCGGACCAACCTGCACCATCCTTCGACCCACGACAGCTCCCATGGACTCTTCGCATTGGCGGCACGTTTAGCTCTTTCTCGGACCCTGCGCTGGCTGTTTTCGGCGCTGCTGCTGGCCGGCCTGCTGCTGGGCGGTCTGCAGGCCGATTGGGACTTTTCGCAGATCAGCCGCCGCGCCACGGCGCTGTACGGGCCGCTGGGCGAAGGTCAGAAGCGCATCGACGCCTGGCAGCAACTGCTGGCGACCCAGAATCAGGCCAGCGAGATGGAACAGCTCAGGGTGGTCAACCTGTTCTTCAACAAGAACATGCGCTACGTGGAGGACATCGACCTGTGGCGTCAGGTGGATTATTGGGAAACCCCGGTCGAGGCTCTGTGGAAGGGCGCCGGCGATTGCGAGGACTATGCGATCGCCAAGTATTTCAGCCTGCGTCACCTCGGTGTTTCCAGTGACAAGCTGCGCATCACCTACGTCAAGGCGTTGCGCCAGAACCGCGCGCACATGGTGTTGACCTACTATTCAAGCCCGGAGGCCATGCCGTTGGTCCTCGACAGCCTGATCGACGCCATCCAGCCGGCCAGCCAGCGTACCGACCTGCTGCCGGTGTACTCCTTCAACGCCGAGGGCCTGTGGCTGCCCGGCAAGGGCAACAAGAAAGTCGGTGACACCAAGCGCCTGTCCCGGTGGCAGGACGTGTTGAAGAAAATGCAGGCCGAAGGTTTTCCGGTCGAGACGACTCACTAGGAGCACGAGCTCAGATGTCTTTGTTCAAACAACTGTTGATCGCAATCTGTCTGTTCCTGGTGGTCGCCTTCAGCGGCAGCTTCATGGTCAGCCTGGAAAGTTCGCGGACCCAGTACGTCAACCAGCTGCGTTCCCATGCCCAGGACGCGGCCACGGCGCTGGCCTTGTCCCTGACTCCGAATATCGACGACCCGGCGATGGTCGAGCTGATGGTCAGCTCGATTTTCGACAGCGGCTACTACTCGAGCATCCGCGTGATCAACCAGGTCACCGAAGAGGTCATGGTCGAGCGCAGCGGCACGCCCGAGGTCAGCGATGTGCCGGACTGGTTCGTCAAGCTGATCGGCCTGGAGCCGGCCGGCGGCGACGCCCTGGTCAGCCGTGGCTGGCAACAGGCGGCGCGGGTCGAGGTGGTCAGCCACCCGATGTTCGCCGTCGCCAAGCTTTGGCAAAGCGCCCTGGGCAGCCTCGGCTGGCTGCTGCTGTGCGGTGCCGTGAGCGCGGTGCTGGGGGCCTTGCTGCTGCGGCGCCAGCTCAAGCCGCTGGACTACATGGTGCAGCAATCTCACGCCATTGCCCGCCGCGAATTCCTCAGCCTGCCCGAGCTGCCGCGTACGCCGGAACTGCGCCGCGTGGTGCAGGCGATGAACCAGATGGTGGAGAAGCTCAAGGCGCTGTTCCAGGAACAGGCCGAGCGCAGCGAAAAGCTGCGGGTCGAGTCCTATCAGGACAACCTGACCGGCCTGGCCAACCGCCGTTACTTCGAGATGCAGCTCAACGCCCGGGTGAGCAACCCGGAGCAGGCCAGCTCCGGCTACCTGCTGTTGCTGCGGGTCAAGGACCTGGCCGGCCTGAACCAGCGCCTGGGCGGGCAGCGCACCGACCAGCTGTTGCAGGCGGTGGGCGAACAATTACAGCGTGAGTGCGCGCGCTACCCGGAAACCCACAACCTGGTGACCCGTATCCGCGGTGGCGAGTTTGCCGTGCTGGCGCCGGGGCTGGTGCGCGGAGAGGCCCTGCAACTGGCGCAAAACCTGGAGAATGCCCTGGCCAGCCTGCACGCCACTGGTGCCACCGACGTGGCGTCCGTGGCCTCCATCGGCCTGGCGCCCTTCGTCCATGGCGACTCGCCGCAGGCGGTGCTGAGCCTGGGCGACCAGGCCCTGGCCCAGGCCGAAGCCCAGGGCGATACGAGCTGGGCCTGCCTGGAGCATGGCGCGGCGGCCAGCATCGGCGACGACCATCACGCCTGGCACACCCTGCTGGACGGGGCCTTGGGCCAGCAGCGCTTCGAGCTGTACTTCCAGCCGGTGGTCGCGACCCGGGATACCAAGCTGGTGCTGCATTACAAGGTGCTGTCGCGCTTGCTCGACGAGCAGGGCCAGACCATTGCCGCCGGGCGCTTCCTGCCGTGGCTGGAGCGCTTTGGCTGGACCTCGCGCCTGGACCTGCTGATGCTCGAACAGGTGCTCAAGCAGATGACCGAGCATCAGGACTCGCTGGCGTTGAACCTGTCGGCCGCGACCCTGGCCGATCCGCAGGCCTTGAACAAGGTGTTCGAGATCCTGCGCCAGCACGCCAACCTGGGGCCGCGCCTGACCCTGGAGATCGGCGAAGAGCAGTTGCCTGAACAGGCGCTGCTGGAACAGCTGACCCGACGCCTGCGCGAGCTGGGTTTCTCCCTGAGCCTGCAGCGTTTCGGCGGGCGCTTCAGCATGATCGGCAACCTGGCGCGCCTGGGCCTGGCCTACCTGAAGATCGATGGCAGCTACATCCGCGACATCGACCAGGAAAGCGACAAGCGCCTGTTTATCGAAGCCATCCAGCGCGCCGCCCACAGCATCGACCTGCCGCTGATTGCCGAGCGCGTGGAAACCGAAGGGGAGTTGCAGGTGATTCGCGAGATGGGCCTGTACGGCGTCCAGGGCCGCCTGTTCGGTGAGCCCGCCCCCTGGCGCTGAGGCGCTGCACGAAGAGCGCCGGCCAGCGGCTCCCGCGGTAGAGGCGGGAACCGCTGGCCGACGACGGATCAGATCAGGCCGGTTTCGTCGTCGTTGATCAGGTGGCTCAGGCCGCCCAGCGCTTCACGCGCCTGGGTCCGGTCCATCAGCTTGGCCTGGGCCGCCGGTGGCAGGTCGGTGACGCGGATCACGCCCTTGCTGGTCAGCACCTGAATCAAGTCGTCGAGTACCCGGATCATTTCCAGGTCGCTCTGCTTGAGTTGTTTCAGGCTGACTTCCACCACCTCGTTGGCGAACCACTGCTGGATCTCGCTGTGGTCGGCCTGCAGTGTTTCCGTGGCCTCGGCGTAAGGTGCGGGCTCCACGCGAACCAGCTGGCCCTGTGCATCGCGTTGCACGTAGAACATGGGGAATCCCTCGAAATATGGTCCGGCATCATGCTGTCAGCAGCATAGGCCAACGGCGCGCTTTGGTCGCGAGTATGCGACGTGGCGGCAAAATCGTCACGGTGGGAACAACCGGCCACCCAGGGCGGGTGGCCGGTCGACCCTGGATCAGCTGTTGTTGTGATCGATCTTGATGGTCGGGTCGCTACCGGCGATCAGCGAGTTGATGTTGGTGTTGGACCAGTTGTTGCCTTCCAGCTTGATCGTCACGTCCGCGTTGGCGATACCGCCCGCCGCGTTGAGCTTGCCTTCGGAACTGACCTGCAGGGTCGAGGTGCCGTCCACCGTGGTGATCTTCAGGAAGTTGTCGATGGTGCTGGCGCTCTCGCCCTGCAACAGGTCCCGCAGGTCGATACGGTCGCCTTCGCTGGCCTTGAAGTCCTTGATCACATCGTTGCCGGTATCGCCAGCCTTCCAGACGAAGGTGTCGGCACCCGAGCCGCCGATCAGGATGTCATTGCCCGCGCCACCGATCAGCGTGTCGTTGCCGGTACCGCCCAACAGGATGTCGTTGCCCTTGCCACCGTCGAGCAGGTCGTTGCCGCCCTGGCCGAAGATGATGTCATTGCCGGCGCCGCCCAGCAGCGTGTCATTGCCGTCATGTGCACCGGAGACATCGAAGTCGGTGTAGTGCTCGGTGATGTACTGGTGCACGTTGCTGGTGGTGACGCTGCTCGCGGCCACGCCGGTCTTCTGCGCCACGAAGGCCTGCATGGCCTGGTAGCCCTCGCCGGCGATGCCGTTGAAGCTCACCAGGTCGCCGAACAGGATGTCGTTGCCGTTGCCGCCGTTGACCGTGTCGGCGCCCGGCATGGTCGCTTCGGTATGGCCAAGGATGGCGTCGGCCAGGTTCGACGGGTCGATATTGGTCTGTGGGGTGCTGTCGGTGTCGTACGGCCTCAGGTCGTTGAGGCTGACGTCGTTGTTCAGGCCGATCGCTTCCACCTGCGACAGGTTGCTCAGCAGGGCGAAGCCGCTGTTGGAGTTGGTGGTGGTGGCGTTGTTGGTGTAGCTGCCCGCGCCGGCCAGGCTGGACAGCTCATAGGTGCCATCGCCCTGGGCGTGCAGGGTGCCGGCGTTGTAACTGGACCAGCTACCCCAGGCCTGCGTCCAGACCGTGACGCTGCCGCTGCTGTTGATATCGATCAGGTGAGTACTGTCCGGTTGCAGGCGAACGGTATCGCCCAACTGATAGTTGCTGGTCGTGATCACACTGTCGAGCCTGACACTGCCGTACAGGATCGGGTTGGTCTGCTCGCCGGACTGGTAGTACGTCGGTTTGCCGTCGGTAATGAAGTACGTCAGGTTGGTGGCGTTGGTATTGCTGGTGGCCGCGCTGCTCTGGAAGAAGTTGGCCGTGGTCTTGAACACGTCCTCGTAGTTGGTGCCGCCGCCGGACGCCATGGAGTCCAGGACCGACTTGAGCAGGGTCAGGGCGTTCGGATCGTTGAGGTTCACCGAGATCTGCTTGTTGACCTGGGTATCGAAGTCCGCCAGGAAGATGTTCACGGTGCCCGAGGTGCTGCTGCCCAGGCTGTTCTTCAGGGTATTGAACACCGTAGTCAGTGAGTTCTTGGCGGCGGCGAGCGAGGCATCGCTCATGCTGCCCGAGCTGTCGACCATGAACGCGATGTTGTAGTTCTTGCCCTGCACCACGTTCAGGCCGGCGACGTCGGCGACCATGATGTCGTTGCCCTCGGTGCCGACGAAGTTGTCGTCGCCCGCCGTGGCGACGCTGGCGCTGTAGGTCGCCGGGTACACAGTGACCGGGATCTGCGCGGTGCTGCTGGCTGAACCGCCCAGGGACTCGGTGGAGGTCGAGGTCACGGTCAGGTTGAACGAGCCGTTGTAGTGCGACGGCGGGGTGATCGTCAGCGTACCCAGGTTCCAGCCGGTGACATTGACCTCGCCGACGCTGGCGCTGGCGGTAAAGGTATGACCGGCGCCATCGCTGAGCACCGAACCTGCCGGAATGCCGCCGATCTTCACGCTCAGGCTTTCCGAGCCGTCGGTATCGGTCAGGGCGGTGGTGATCTTCGACAGCTTGACGCTGCCACCCTCGGCACCTTCGTTGAGCTTGTAGCCGTCGTAGTAGCCTTCGCCGTTGCTGCCGTGCAGCTCGGAGAGGGTGACGCCGGCATTGTTCAGCGCGGTTTCGCTCGGGTACATCGGGATGTTGGCGCTGCTCAGGTCGACCGGCGTGCTGCCATTGACCGACAGGTTGACGTCATAGCTGCCCGGACCGCTCTGGTTGGCGTGGTAGATGTCCAGGGTGTAGTAGCCGCTGGTGGTCGGGGTGAACGAACCGCTGATGCTGCCGCCGGCCCCCCAGGTCGCGGTGGCCACGTTCTTGCCGCCGATGGTGATCAGCAGGCTGTCGTCGCCGACACCGCTGAAGCTGTAAGTCTTGCCGGCTTCCAGGTAAATCAGGCCGGAGGTTTTCGAGCCGCTGCCGCCGGTCACGCTGGCGTCGGACTGGGCATTGGTCACCGTCGAGCTGCTGGTCGGGTTGCCGGAGTTGTTGAAGACGGTTTTCAGCGCATCGCCGGTGATGCCGTTGCCGTTGGTGCCCAGGCCGCTGAGGCTGCTCCAGGACTCCTTGAGCAGGCCGATGGAGTTCACGCTGTTGCTCGCCACGTCCAGGGTCGGCGCATCGGCCACCGGGGTGATGTCGATCTTCACGGTGCCGGTGTTGCCCAGGGCCTGGCCGTCGGTTGGCTGGAACTTGATCTGCGCGTAGTCGGCCTGCTGGTTGCCCACGCCGCTACCGTTGTAGCCGTCAACACCCGACTCGTTGGCATCCGGGGTGAAGCGCAGCTTGCCAGCATCGATATCGGCCTTGCTGAAGGTCTGGTTGGTGGCCACGTCCTTCCAGGTCGAGCCATCGAGGTATTGCAGCTTGCCGTCGCCCGGCAGCTGGGTGATTTTCACCCCGAGGCTGGCCGCGGGGCTGTCGACGTCGCTGACGCCGAAGGTGGCCCAGGTCAGGGTCAGGGCGGTGTCTTCGGTGCCGGTCACGGCGCCGCCGGTGGCCACTGGCGCGTCGTTCACCGCCACCACGTTGACCGTGGTGGTGGCGACGTTGGAGTAGTTGCTGCCATCGGTCACGGTCACGGTGATGGTCCGCGGCGTGGTGCTCGGGTCCTCACTGCTGTTGGTGAAGGTGATGTTCTTGATCTGCTGCATGTAGTCGGCCAGCGTCGCATTGCCGGACAGGGTCAGGGTGATGGTGCCCGCCTGGCTGTTGGCATTGATGGTGATGCCGTTGACGCTGGTGCCCAGGTTCAGCTCATCGCCCGGCTGACGGTTGGTCAGCACGATGGTGGCGCCGGTCAGCATCGTGCTGTCCGGATCGGTGATGCTCAGGTCGGTGTCGGCGATCGACACGCCCGCGCCCGGGGTGTTTTCGGTGAAGGTCACCTTGTAGTCGGCCCCGGTGGCGCCGCTGGAGTTGTTGGCATCCAGGTCGAGGACCGGTGGCGCATCGTTGTCGATGATCGAGGTGGTGACGCTGCCGTTGGTGCCGCTGACCACCAGGTTCTCGAAGTTGCCGCCGGTGGCCGAGTCGATCTTGACCACGAAGTTTTCCGTGCTCTCGGTGATCTTGTCGTCAATGGTGGCGACGTTGAAGCTGGCGCTGCTGGCGCCGGCCGGGATCTTCACGGTGTACACACCGGTGAAGTCCGAGCCGTCGGCGGCGGTGCCGCTGTAGCTGATCTTCAGGGTGACCTCGGTTTGCGCCGGGCTGGTCAGGCTGACGGTGTAGGTCGCGGCCTGGCCTTCGGTGACCGAGGTGCTGCCGTTGATGCTCACAGTGGTCGTATTGATGGTGTCGGTGACGCTGGTCACGGCCGGCGTGGTGCTTGGCACCAGGTGCTCGAAGTTGCCGCCGGTGGTGCCGGCGATACTGGCGCTGACGTTGCCGGCGTCGATGTACACATCGTCGGTCGGCGCGGCCACGGTTACGGTGCCCGTGGTGGCGCCAGCGGCGATGTTGATCACCGCACCGTTGCTCAAGGTCACGGTCACCGGAGTGCCCGCGGCGTTGGTCAGGGTCGCGGTGTAAACGATCGAACCGCCTTCGGCCACGGTGCTGGTGGCGCTGAGCGACAGGTTGGTGGTATCCGGGGTGTCGGTCACGGTGGTGTCGGCAGGCTTGCTGTCGACCGCCAGTTTTTCGTAGTTGCCGCCGGTGGCGTTGGTGATGGTGGTGCTCAGGGAGCTGCCGCCCGCCAGCGCATCGTTAGGCGCGACGAAGTTCACAGTACCGCTGCTGGCACCGACCGGAATGGTGATGGTCTGGCCATTGGACAGAGTGACGACGACCGGCGAGCCGGTGACCGGCGCAGTGACCGACGCGGTGTAAACCACGGTACCGCCTTCGGCCACATTCGAGGTCGCGGTGAGGCTGACGGTCGAGGTGTCGATGGTATCGGTGACGTTGGTCACAGCCGGTGCAGTGCTTGGTACCAGGTTCTCGAAGTTGCCGCCGGTGGCGGTCTGGATCGTGGCTTGCACGGTGCCGGCGTCTTTGTAGACGTCGTCGGCAGGAGCGGCCACGGTTACGGTACCCGTGGTGGCGCCAGCGGCGATGTTGATCACCGCACCGTTGCTCAAGGTCACGGTCACCGGAGTGCCCGCGGCGTTGGTCAGGGTCGCGGTGTAAACGATCGAACCACCTTCGGCCACGGTGCTGGTGGCGCTGAGCGACAGGTTGGTGGTGTCCGGGGTGTCGGTCACGGTGGTATCGGCAGGCTTGCTGTCGACCGCCAATTTTTCGTAGTTGCCGCCGGTGGCGTTGGTGATGGTGGTGCTCAGGGAGCTGCCGCCCGCCAGGGCATCGTTAGGCGCGACGAAGTTCACAGTGCCGCTGCTGGCGCCGACCGGAATGGTGATGGTCTGGCCATTGGACAGGGTGACCACGACTGGTGAGCCAGTCACCGGAGCGGTGACCGACGCGGTGTAAACCACGGTACCGCCTTCGGCCACATTCGAGGTCGCGGTGAGGCTGACGGTCGAGGTGTCGATGGTATCAGTCACGTTGGTGACCGCCGGCGTAGTGCTCGGCACCAGACTCTCGAAGTTACCGCCGGTGGCGGTCTGGATCGTGGCTTGCACGGTGCTGGCATCTTTGTAGACGTCGTCGGCAGGAGCAGCCACGGTCACCGTACCGGTGGTGGCGCCGGCCGCGATAGTGATGACCGCACCATTCGACAAGGTCACGGTTACCGGAGTGCCAGCAGCGTTGGTCAGGGTGGCGGTATAAACAATCGAACCGCCTTCAGCGACGGTGTCGGTTGCTGTCAGGCTGAGCGTGGTGGTGTCCGGGGTATCGGTAACCGAGGTGTCAGCAGGTTTGCTGTCGACATCGAGTTTTTCGTAGTTACCGCCAGTCGCGCCAGTGATGGTAGTGCTCAGGGAACTGCCGCCGGCCAGGGCGTCGTTTGGCGCAGTGAAGTTCACGGTGCCGGAAGACTCGCCGACCGGGATGGTGATGGTCTGACCGTTGGACAGGGTGACCACAACCGGCGAGCCGGTTACTGGAGCTGTCACGGACGCGGTGTAGACCACAGTGCCGCCTTCAGCCACGGACGGAGTTGCCGTCAGGCTGACAGTCGAAGTGTCGATGGTGTCCGTCACATCGGTAACGGCTGGAGCAGTGCTCGGCACCAGGTTTTCGAAGTTGCCACCGGTGGCGGTCTGGATCGTGGCTTGCACGGTGCCGGCGTCTTTGTAGACGTCGTCGGCAGGAGCAGCCACGGTCACGGTGCCCGTGGTGGCGCCGGCCGCGATGGTGATTACCGCGCCATTGCTCAAGGTCACGGTCACTGGAGTACCGGCGGCGTTGGTCAGGGTGGCGGTATAAACAATCGAACCACCTTCAGCCACGGTGTCGGTCGCGCTGAGCGTCAGGCTGGTGGTGTCTGGCGTATCGGTAACCGAAGTGTCAGCCGGCTTGCTGTCGACATCGAGTTTTTCGTAGTTACCGCCAGTCGCGCCGGTGATGGTGGTGCTCAGGGAGCTGCCGCCAGCCAATGCGTCGTTCGGAGCTGTGAAATTCACAGTACCGGACGATTCACCCACCGGAATGGTGATGGTCTGGCCGTTGGACAGGGTGACGACAACCGGCGAGCCGGTTACTGGAGCGGTGACCGATGCGGTGTAGACCACAACGCCACCTTCGGCCACGGACGGTGTTGCCGTCAGCGAAACGGTGCTGGTGTCGATGGTATCGGTGACGTCAGTAACGGCTGGTGTGGTGCTCGGAACCAGATTCTCGAAGTTGCCACCGGTGGCGTCCTGGATGGTCGCTTCGACCTTGCCGGCATCCTTGTATACATCGTCAGCAGGCGCTGCGACGGTGACGGAACCGGTAGTGGCGCCAGCCGCGATGGTAATCACTGCACCGTTCGACAGAGTCACGGTTACAGGCGTGCCGGCGGCGTTGGTCAGGGTTGCGGTGTAAACGATCGAGCCACCCTCAGCGACAGTATCGGTCGCCGTCAGGCTGAGCGTGGTGGTGTCCGGGGTGTCGGTAACCGAGGTTTCAGCCGGTTTGCTATCAACGTCGAGCTTCTCGTAATTACCGCCGGTAGCTTCCTTGATGGTGGTGCTCAGAGAGCTGCCGCCCGCCAGGGCGTCATTAGGCGCGACGAAATTCACGGTGCCGCTGCTGGCGCCGACTGGGATGGTAATGGTCTGACCGTTAGACAGGGTGACCACAACTGGCGAGCCAGTCACTGGCGCAGTCACCGACGCGGTGTAAACGACAACGCCCCCTTCAGCAACACTAGGCGTCGCGGTCAGGCTGACAGTCGACGTATCGATGGTGTCGGTGACGTCAGTAACGGCTGGAGTAGTGCTCGGAACCAGATTCTCGAAGTTGCCACCGGTGGCGTCCTGGATAGTCGCTTCGACCTTGCCAGCATCTTTGTAAACGTCGTCAGCTGGCGCCGCGACGGTGACGGAACCTGTGGTCGCACCGGCAGCGATGGTGATGACCGCACCGTTGCTCAAGGTCACGGTCACCGGAGTACCGGCGGCGTTGGTCAGGGTGGCGGTGTAAACAATCGAACCACCCTCCGCGACAGTATCGGTCGCGCTGAGGGTCAGGTTGGTGGTGTCCGGAGTATCAGTAACCGATGTCTCGGCAGGCTTGCTGTCGACATCCAGTTTTTCGTAGTTGCCACCTGTTGCACCAGTGATGGTGGTGCTCAAGGAGCTACCGCCTGCCAGGGCATCGTTCGGCGCGGTGAAGTTCACAGTGCCGGAAGACTCACCCACCGGAATGGTAATGGTCTGGCCGTTGGACAGAGTGACCACGACTGGCGAGCCGGTCACTGGAGCGGTGACCGATGCGGTGTAAACCACGGTGCCGCCCTCGGCGACGCTAGGAGTGGCGGTCAGGCTGACGGTCGAGGTATCGATGGTGTCGGTGACGTCAGTCACGGCTGGAGTAGTGCTTGGCACCAGGTTTTCAAAGTTACCGCCAGCGGCATCCTTGATGGTGACTTCAACCTTGCCGGCGTCTTTGTAGACGTCATCGGCCGGTGCGGCCACGGTCACGGAGCCCGTGGTGGCGCCAGCGGCGATGGTAATCACCGCGCCGTTCGACAAGGTCACGGTTACCGGCGTGCCCGCAGCGTTGGTCAGAGTGGCGGTATAAACAATCGAGCCACCCTCAGCCACGGTGTCGGTCGCGCTGAGGGTCAGGCTGGTGGTGTCCGGGGTATCAGTAACCGATGTCTCGGCAGGTTTGCTGTCGACATCGAGTTTTTCATAGTTACCGCCAGTTGCACCGGTGATGGTGGTGCTCAGGGAGCTACCGCCTGCCAGGGCGTCGTTTGGCGCGGTGAAGTTCACAGTGCCGGAAGACTCGCCCACTGGAATAGTAATGGTCTGGCCGTTGGAAAGAGTAACAACCACAGGCGAGCCAGTAACCGGCGCGGTCACGGAGGCGGTGTAAACGACAACACCGCCTTCAGCTACAGACGGAGTAGCGGTCAGCGAAACAGTCGAGGTATCGATGGTGTCGGTGACGTCAGTCACGGCTGGAGTAGTGCTTGGCACCAGGTTTTCAAAGTTACCGCCAGCGGCATCCTTGATGGTGACTTCAACCTTGCCAGCGTCTTTGTAGACGTCATCGGCCGGCGCGGCCACAGTCACGGAACCCGTGGTTGAGCCTGCAGCGATAGTGATCACTGCGCCGTTGCTCAAGGTGACCGTCACAGGTGTGCCGGCCGCATTGGTCAGGGTCGCGGTATAAACTATCGAGCCGCCTTCTGCCACGGTGTCTGTCGCACTGAGGCTCAGAGTGGTGGTGTCCGGAGTATCGGTAACCGAGGTATCAGCCGGTTTGCTATCAACGTCCAGCTTCTCGTAGTTGCCGCCCGTTGCACCGGTGATGGTGGTGCTCAGGGAACTGCCGCCCGCCAGCGCGTCGTTTGGTGCGGTGAAGTTCACGGTAGCGGACGATTCGCCGACCGGGATGGTGATGGTCTGACCGTTGGACAAGGTGACGACGACCGGAGAACCAGTAACCGGCGCAGTCACGGACGCGGTGTAAACCACGGTGCCGCCTTCGGCCACGGACGGAGTAGCGGTCAGCGAAACAGTCGAAGTGTCGATGGTATCGGTGACATCGGTCACCGCTGGAGTAGTGCTCGGCACCAAGTTTTCGAAGTTACCACCGGTGGCGTCCTGGATGGTTGCTTCGACCTTGCCAGCGTCCTTGTACACATCGTCAGCTGGCGCCGCGACAGTGACGGAGCCTGTGGTCGCACCAGCTGCGATGGTGATGATCGCGCCATTGCTCAGAGTCACGGTCACTGGCGTGCCGGCCGCATTGGTCAGGGTTGCGGTGTAAACAATCGAGCCGCCCTCAGCGACAGTATCAGTCGCCGTCAGGCTCAGAGTAGTAGTGTCCGGGGTGTCGGTAACCGACGTGTCGGCAGGCTTGCTGTCGACATCGAGCTTTTCATAGTTGCCGCCAGTAGCGCCCGTGATGGTGGTGCTCAAGGAGCTACCGCCCGCCAGCGCGTCGTTTGGTGCGGTGAAGTTCACGGTGCCGGAAGACTCGCCCACCGGAATGGTGATGGTCTGACCGTTGGACAGAGTGACGACTACCGGGGAGCCGGTTACTGGAGCGGTGACCGACGCGGTGTAAACCACGGTGCCACCCTCGGCGACGCTAGGGGTCGCGGTCAGGCTGACGGTCGACGTATCGATGGTGTCGGTGACGTCGGTGACGGCAGGCGTGGTGCTTGGCACCAGGTTCTCGAAGTTACCGCCCGCGGCATCCTTGATACTGACTTCAACCTTGCCAGCATCCTTGTACACATCGTCAGCCGGGGCTGCGACGGTCACGGAACCTGTGGTGGCGCCGGCAGCGATGGTGATTACGGCGCCGTTGCTCAAGGTCACAGTCACCGGCGTGCCGGCGGCGTTGGTCAGGGTCGCGGTGTAAACAATGGACCCACCTTCGGCGACGGTATCGGTCGCAGTCAGGCTGAGGGTAGTGGTATCTGGCGTGTCGGTGACCGAAGTGTCGGCAGGCTTGCTGTCGACATCGAGCTTTTCATAGTTGCCGCCAGTAGCGCCCGTGATGGTGGTGCTCAGGGAACTGCCGCCTGCCAGCGGGCTGTTCGGGGCAACAAAGTTTACCGACCCACTGCTTTCGCCAACCGGGATGGTGATGGTCTGGCCGTTCGACAGGGTCACGACCACCGGCGAGCCGGTCACTGGAGCAGTGACCGATGCGGTGTAGACCACGGTTTCGCCTTCGGCGACGGTCGCGGTTGCGGTCAGGCTGACGGTCGAGGTGTCGATGGTATCGGTCACGTCGGTGACGGCAGGCGTAGTGCTCGGCACTAGGTTCTCGAAGTTACCGCCAGCAGTCTCTTTGATGCTGACTTCGACTTTACCGGCATCTTTGTAAACGTCATCCGCAGGGGCGGCGACGGTGACAGAACCAGTAGTAGCGCCCGCTGCGATGGTGATGATCGCGCCGTTCGACAGGGTCACGGTTACCGGCGTGCCGGCGGCATTGGTCAGGGTGGCGGTGTAAACAATCGAACCACCCTCAGCGACAGTGTCAGTCGCTGTCAGGCTGAGCGTGGTGGTGTCCGGAGTATCGGTAACCGAGGTATCTGCTGGCTTGCTATCAACGTCCAGCTTCTCGTAGTTGCCACCGGTGGCACCGGTGATGCTCGTGCTCAGGGAACTGCCGCCCGCCAATGCATCGTTCGGTGCGGTGAAGTTCACAGTGCCGGACGACTCACCTACAGGGATGGTGATGGTTTGTCCGTTGGACAGGGTCACGACTACTGGCGAGCCAGTCACCGGCGCGGTGACGGAGGCTGTGTAAACGACCACTCCACCCTCTGCCACGCTAGGTGTAGCAGTCAGGCTGACGGTCGAAGTATCGATGGTGTCAGTCACGTCGGTGACCGCAGGCGTAGTGCTCGGAACCAGGTTCTCGAAGTTGCCGCCAGCGGCATCCTTGATGGTGACTTCAACCTTGCCAGCGTCCTTGTACACATCGTCGGCAGGTGCTGCGACGGTGACGGAGCCGGTAGTAGCACCGGCAGCAATAGTAATTACGGCGCCGTTGCTCAAGGTCACGGTCACAGGTGTGCCCGCGGCGTTGGTCAAGGTAGCCGTATATACGATCGAACCACCCTCGGCGACGGTATCAGTCGCTGTCAGGCTCAGGTTAGTGGTATCCAGAGTATCGGTAACCGAGGTATCCGCTGGCTTGCCGTCGACATCGAGCTTCTCGTAGTTGCCGCCAGTCGCACCGGTGATGGTGGTGCTCAGGGAACTGCCGCCCGCCAGCGCATCGTTTGGTGCCGTGAAGTTCACGGTGCCGGAAGACTCGCCGACCGGAATAGTGATGGTCTGGCCGTTGGACAGGGTCACTACAACCGGAGAACCGGTCACTGGAGCGGTCACGGACGCGGTGTAAACCACAGTACCGCCTTCGGCCACAGACGGAGTAGCGGTCAGCGAAACAGTGCTGGTGTCGATAGTGTCGGTGACATCGGTCACGGCTGGAGTAGTGCTTGGAACGAGATTCTCGAAATTACCGCCAGCGGTTTCTTTGATGCTGACTTCGACTTTGCCAGCATCTTTGTAAACGTCATCAGCCGGTGCGGCCACGGTGACAGAACCGGTGGTGGCGCCAGCGGCGATGGTGATCACCGCACCGTTCGACAGGGTTACGGTCACCGGCGTGCCCGCAGCATTGGTCAGAGTTGCGGTGTAAACAATCGAACCGCCTTCAGCGACGGTGTCGGTCGCGCTGAGCGTCAGATTGGTGGTGTCTGGAGTATCGGTGACCGAGGTATCAGCCGGTTTGCTATCAACGTCCAGCTTCTCGTAGTTGCCACCAGTTGCACCGGTGATCGTGGTGCTCAGGGAGCTACCACCGGCCAGGGCATCGTTTGGTGCAGTGAAATTAACAGTGCCGGACGACTCACCCACAGGAATGGTGATGGTCTGGCCGTTAGACAGGGTGACCACTACCGGCGAACCGGTCACTGGCGCGGTCACGGACGCGGTGTACACCACGGTGCCGCCTTCGGCCACAGACGGAGTGGCCGTCAGCGAAACGGTACTGGTATCGATGGTATCGGTGACATCAGTAACGGCTGGCGTAGTGCTCGGAACGAGGTTCTCGAAATTACCGCCAGCGGTCTCTTTGATGCTGACTTCAACTTTGCCTGCATCCTTGTACACATCGTCAGCCGGGGCGGCGACAGTCACGGAGCCCGTGGTGGCGCCCGCAGCGATAGTGATCACTGCACCGTTCGACAGAGTCACGGTCACTGGCGTGCCCGCAGCATTGGTCAGTGTCGCGGTGTAAACGATCGAACCGCCTTCAGCCACAGTATCGGTCGCGCTGAGGGTCAGGTTGGTGGTGTCCGGAGTATCGGTAACCGAGGTCTCGGCAGGCTTGCCGTCGACGTCCAGCTTCTCGTAATTGCCGCCGGTCGCACCGGTGATGGTCGCGCTCAGGGAGCTGCCGCCAGCCAGGGCATCGTTCGGGGCGACGAAGTTTACGGTGCCGGAGGACTCGCCCACAGGAATGGTGATGGTCTGGCCATTCGACAGAGTGACCACGACAGGCGAACCAGTGACCGGAGCCGTTACGGAGGCGGTGTAAACGACAACGCCACCTTCAGCCACAGACGGAGTGGCCGTCAGCGAAACAGTGCTGGTGTCGATGGTGTCGGTCACGTCAGTAACGGCTGGGGTAGTGCTCGGAACGAGGTTCTCGAAATTACCGCCAGCGGTCTCTTTGATGCTGACTTCGACTTTGCCTGCGTCCTTGTACACATCGTCAGCCGGGGCGGCGACAGTCACGGAGCCCGTGGTGGCGCCCGCAGCGATAGTGATCACTGCACCGTTCGACAGAGTCACGGTCACTGGCGTGCCCGCAGCATTGGTCAGTGTCGCGGTGTAAACGATCGAACCGCCTTCAGCCACAGTATCGGTCGCACTGAGGCTCAGGTTGGTGGTGTCCGGAGTATCGGTAACCGAGGTCTCGGCAGGCTTGCCGTCGACGTCCAGCTTCTCGTAGTTGCCGCCAGTCGCACCGGTGATGGTCGCGCTCAGGGAGCTGCCGCCAGCGAGGGCATCGTTAGGTGCCGTGATATTGACGGTGCCGGAAGACTCGCCGACCGGAATGGTGATGGTCTGGCCATTGGACAGGGTCACGACTACAGGCGAGCCAGTCACTGGAGCGGTCACGGACGCTGTGTACACCACGGTGCCGCCCTCAGCCACAGACGGAGTAGCGGTCAGCGAAACCGTCGAGGTATCGATGGTGTCGGTGATGCCCGTCACCGCTGGCGTGGTGCTTGGCACCAGATTCTCGAAGTTGCCGCCGGTGGCGTCCTGGATGGTCGCTTCGACCTTGCCGGCGTCCTTGTAGACGTCGTCGGCAGGCGCGGCAACGCTCACCGAGCCGGTGGTCGCGCCGGCGGCGATGGTGATTACCGCGCCGTTGCTCAGGGTCACGGTGACAGGCGTGCCGGCCGGGTTGGTCAGGGTGGCGGTGTAGACGATCGAGCCGCCTTCGGCGACCGAGCCGCTGGCCGACAGGCTCAGGCCGGTGTCGTCCACCGAGTCGGTGATGACGGTTTGCGCCGGCGTGGTGTCGGGCGTCAGTTGTTCGAAGTTGCCGCCGGTGGCGCCGGTAATGCTGGTGCTGACCGTGCTGCCGTTGTTGTAGGCGTCATTGGCCGGGGTATCGACCACCAGGGTGCCGACGGTTTTGCCAGCCTCGATAACGATGGTCGAGCCGTTGGACAGGGTCACGGTAACCGGAGTCTGCGCCGGGTTGGTCAGGGTCGCGGTGTAGGTGATCTGGCCGCCTTCCACAACGGTGCCGGTAGCGGTCAGGCTCAGGCCGGTATTGTCCACCGAATCGGTCACGGTGGTCTGTGCCGGCGTGGTGCTTGGTACCAGGTTCTCGAAGTTGCCGCCGGTGGCGCCGGTAATGCTGGTGCTGACCGTGCTGCCGTTGTTGTAGACGTCGTTGGCCGGGGTATCGACCACCACGGTGCCGGTGGTTTTACCGGCGTCGATGGTGATGGTCGAACCGTTGGACAGGGTCACGGTGACCGGGGTCTGCGCCGGGTTGGTCAGGGTCGCGGTGTAGGTGATCTGGCCACCTTCGACGACTGTGCCGGTGGCCGACAGGGTCAGGCCGGTGGCGTCCGGCGAGTCGGTGATGGTGGTGACCGCTGGCGTGGTGTCTGGCACCAGGTTCTCGAAGTTGCCGCCGGTGGTGCCGGTAATGCTGGTGCTGACCGTGCTGCCGTTGTTGTAGACGTCGTTGGCCGGGGTATCGACCACTACGGTGCCGACGGTCCGGCCGGCTTCGATGGTGATGATCGAGCCATTGGACAGGGTCACGGTGACCGGCGTCTGCGCCGGGTTGGTCAGGGTCGCGGTGTAGGTGATCTGGCCACCTTCCACGATTGTGCCGTTGGCGGTCAGGGTCAGGCCGGTGGTGTCCGGCGAGTCGGTGATGGTGGTCACCGCCGGTGTCGGGTTCGGTACCAGGTTCTCGAAGTTGCCGCCGGTAGCGCCGGTAATGCTGGTGCTGACGGTGCTGCCGTTGTTGTAGACATCGTTCGGCGGGGTGTCGACCACCACGGTGCCGACGGTCTGGCCGGCGTCGATGGTGATGGTCGAGCCATTGGACAGGGTCACGGTGACCGGGGTCTGCGCCGGGTTGGTCAGGGTCGCGGTATAGGTGATCTGGCCACCCTCGGTCACGCTGGAGCCCGCGGTCAGGGTCACAGTGGTGGTATCCACGGTGTCCGTGACCTGGGTGACGGCTGGCGTCGGGTCGACGGTCACCACCAGGCCACCGCCGCCGGTGGTGCCGGTGACGCCCACGCTGATCTGTTTCGGGTCGTTGTAGACGGTGTCGTTCGGTGCCATCGGGACGTTGATGGTGCCGGTCAGTTGCCCGGCCGGAATCACGATCACCGAGCCGTTGGACAGGGTGATGGTCAGGCCGGTCAGCGGCGCCTGGGTCAGCGTGGCGGTGTACACCAGCACGCCGCCGGCTTCGGTAATGGTCGGGGTTGCGCTCAGGGTCAGGGTCGAGTCGCGCAGGATCTCGGTGGTAGTGCTGTTGTCATCGGTGGTCAGCGCGCCGGTGGTGTCTTGCGCTGCGGTTCCCGCCGCGCCGAGGCCTGCGGTCGGGAAGCCGATGGTCGGGTCGACCCGGCCCGCCGTGGCGTCGAGCATCACGAAGCTGTGGCCGCCGCCAGCTGCACCGGTACCCGCGGCGGTCGGGCCGGCCGCGGTGGCTTCCAGCTCGGTGGTCGGGTCCGCGCCGGCGACGATTGCCTGCTGCAGCTCAGCGACCGACGGCGCGGCTTGCTCGGCGGCCTCGGCCAGGTCGGTGCTGGAGTCCGGAGCGCTGCCGCTCCATTGGGTCTCGCGGCCCAGGTCCAGGGTCCGGCCATCGGCCAGTTCCAGGCTGACGGCGCCCGCCAGGCCGGTATCGACCTGGTCGCCTACGTACAGGCGATCACCCTCAACGAGTACGCGGCGAACCCCTTCAGGGGATACGACGAAAACTTGGCCAACAATGCTTTTGACGGTAGCAACAACACTGCTCATTGAGGATTCTCCGGGGGGTACCGTTCAGTAGACTTCCATGTTCCTGACGGGCATACGCCGACGCAGTCTGGACGTTCTTCAGAGTGTAGAAACACGTGATTTTGACGCGAATACTTGTCAATAAATTGGCTATATTTTTTTGCTATTAACCATATGCCAAACTATTGACCTTCTGAGTGTCATCCTAAACAATCGTCAAGGTAATGTCACATTGATATTCATGCGGCGACCTGTCTAAAAGTGTGTGACCCAGTTCATGGTTTGAACTTTCCGATATACGGTCATTCCGGTTGCCATCATCCGATGCAGCACCTCGTTTTGCTGTGATTTGGGACAAGAAGTCCTGGGAACCCCCTCTATGCGTCCGCAGTTGTTCAAAGCCTTACCCTTCGTACTCGCCGCCAGTTTTGCCCAAGCACAAACCCTGCCTGAAGCCATGCAGAAAGCCTTGGATGTCCATCCGGAAATCCAGGCCGCGGTGAACAGCCGTCTGGCGGCCGATTACCAGCTCAAAGCAGCCAAGGGCGGCTATTTGCCGCGGGTCGATTTGCTGGGCGGCTACGGCCGTGAGGGCACCGACAGCCCGACCACCCGTGCAGGATCGAGCAATCACTGGGAGACGCTGAACCGCAGCGAGTCAAGTTTGCGTCTCCAGCAAATGGTTTTTGACGGTTTTGCCACCTCCAGTGAGGTAGGGCGTCAACAAGCCACCGTCAATTCCCGGGCGTACTCGTTGCTGGGCACTTCCGAGCGCACCGCGCTGACCGTGGCCCAGGTGTACCTGGATGTGCTGACCCGTCGCGAGTTCGTGCGCCTGGCCGAAGACAACATGCGCAATCACGAGCGCATCTACGATCAGATCCAACTGCGCACCCAGCGCGGCGTCGGCAGCCGCGCCGACCTCGACCAGGCGGAAGCGCGCATGGCCCAGGCGCGCAACAACCTGATCACCGAACAGACCAACCTGGCTGATGCCCAGACCAACTACCTCAGCGCCGTCGGCCAGATGCCGGACCAGCTGGAGCGTCCGGCCGGTTTCATGGCCCTGCTGCCGGCCACCCTCGACGAAGCCCAGCGCCAGATGCTGGAAAACAGCCCGATCCTGCGTTCGGCCGAGTCCGACATCGTCGCCGCCGAGAAGCAGTACGAAGCCGCCAAGTCGACCTTCTACCCGCGCTTCGATGCCGAGCTTGGGCGTACCGCCGACAACAACCTGGACGGGATCGACGGCCACAACAACGAATGGCAGGCCATGTTGCGCATGCGCTTCAACCTGTTCGCCGGCGGCAGCAACAAGGCCGACCTGGAATCCAAGGCCTATCAGTCCAACCAGGCGCTGGATATTCGTAACAACGCCCTGCGAGTTCTGAATGAGGAGCTAGGCTTGGCGTGGAACGCCTTGAACAACGCCAATGCGCAAGTGCCGATCGCCCAGCAATATGTCGATCGCAGCGCCAGCGTGCGTGAGGCGTACCAGAAGCAATTCAGTCTGGGCGAGCGCACCTTGCTCGACTTGCTCGATAGCGAGAATGAACTGTTCACCGCCTCGCGGCGTTTGGCGGAAATCAAGAACATTCAGTTATTTACTCAGTATCGAATCAAGGCGACCATGGGCGAATTGCTCAAGAGCCAGGGAGTGGTCGCCCCCATGGCTTCCGTCGTACAGAACGATGTGAAGCCCAAGGTCCAACTGCCTGGGATGAATTGAGTACATTTCATCCAATAGACAGTTAAAGAGTGCCGAGCGTGGAATCAGAAGTCAGTCGAGTGCAACTTAGCCATGATCCACGCGGCATGCATGACGACCCGCTGCTGGATGCCCTGCTAACCCTGTGCTCCTTGCATCAGAAGCCGGCCAGCGCGGCGATGTTGACCACTGGCCTGCCGTTGCCTTCCCAGCGCCTGAGCGCCGAGCTGCTGCCCCGCGCCGCCGCTCGCGCCGGCCTGCAGGGGCGTCTGCTGCGGCGCAAGCTGGAGCAGATTCCCGCCATCGCCATGCCGGCCATGCTCTTGCTCAAGGACGGCCGCAGCGCCGTCCTGCTCGGCTGGCAGGGCGAAGACCGGGCCCGCCTGCTGCTCAGTGAGAGCGACGGCGGCGAGGTCAGCGTCAGTCGCCAGATGCTGGCCGACGATTACAGCGGGCAAGTGTTCTTCGCCCAGCCGCAACACAAATTCGACGTGAACCATGGCTCGCTGATTCCCCGCGCCCGCTCCTGGTTCCGCGACACCTTGAAGCGTTCGCGCTGGCTGTACGCCGACGCCATCGCCGCCAGTCTGCTGATCAACGTCATCGCCATGGCCGCGCCGCTGTTCGTGATGAACGTCTACGACCGCGTGGTCCCGAACCAGGCCGCCGCCACCCTGTGGGTGCTGGCCATCGGCATCACCGGTGCCTACCTGTTCGACCTGATCCTCAAGAGCCTGCGCAGCCTGTGCCTGGACCTGGCCGGCAAGAAGACCGACCTGATCATCTCGGCCACGCTGTTCGAGCGCATCGTCGGCATGGCCATGAAGTACCGGCCGGCGCGGGTCGGCAGCTTTGCCCAGAACATCCATGAGTTCCAGAGCCTGCGCGACTTCCTCGCCTCGCTGACCCTCACCAGTCTGATCGACCTGCCGTTCACCCTGCTGATCTTCCTGGTGATCGCCATCCTCGGCGGGCACCTGGTGTGGATTCCGGTGCTGGCCTTCCCGATTGCCCTGGGTATCGGCTACGCCCTGCAGAAGCCGTTGATCGCCACCATGGAAAAAACCATGGCCCTGGGCGCCGAGCGCCAGTCGAGCCTGATCGAAACCCTGGCCGGGCTGGATGCGGTGAAGGTCAACAACGCCGAAAGCGAACGCCAGTACCAGTGGGAGCAGACCATCGGCACCCTGGGCCGTCTCGAGCTGCGGGTGAAGATGCTCTCCAGCCTGGCGATGAACATCACCCTGCTGATCCAGCAGTTGGCCGGGGTGATCATGATCGTCTTCGGCGTGTACCAGATCATCGACGGCAACCTCAGCATGGGTGGGCTGATCGCCTGCTACATGCTCAGCGGCCGCGCCCTCAGCCCGCTGGCCTCGTTGTCCGGCCTGCTGACCCGCTACCAGCAGGCGCGGGTGACCATGACCTCGGTCGACCAGATGATGGAGCTGCCCCAGGAGCGCAACTTCGACGAGCGCCCCCTGAGCCGCAACGTGCTGCAGGGCGCCATCGAATGCCGGCAGCTGAATTTCACCTACCCGGGGCAGCAGAACCCGGCGCTGAAGAACATCAACCTGGTGGTCAAGCCGGGCGAGAAGATCGGCATCATCGGCCGCAGCGGCTCGGGCAAGAGCTCCCTGGCCAAGCTGTTGGTGGGCCTGTATACCCCGGACTCCGGCGCCTTGCTGGTGGACGGCGTGGACATCCGGCAGATCGACGTCAGCGAATTGCGCCACAACATCGGTTATGTGGCCCAGGACATCCAACTGCTGGCTGGCACCCTGCGCGACAACCTGACCTCCGGCGCCCGTTACGTCGAAGACGAACTGGTGCTGCAGGCCGCCGAACTGGCCGGCGTTCATGAGTTCGCCCGGCTGCACCCGCAGGGTTATGAGCTGCAGGTTGGCGAGCGTGGGCAGAACCTCTCCGGCGGCCAGCGGCAGAACGTTGCCCTGGCCCGGGCCCTGCTGCTCAACCCACCCATTCTGCTGCTCGACGAACCGACCAGCGCCATGGACAACACTGGTGAAGAACGCTTGAAACAACGCCTGCAAGCCGTGGTGGAAGCCAAGACCGTGGTGCTGGTCACCCACCGTGCCTCGCTGCTGTCGCTGGTGGATCGCCTGCTGGTGATCGACCGCGGGCAGATCCTTGCCGATGGACCGAAAGCGGTCGTGATGGAAGCGTTGAAGAAGGGGCAGATCAGTGTTGCTTAAGTCCGATTTCAAAGACTCGATCCTGCGTTACTTCAAAGGCACCGAGTCGCTGCACGACCAACCCCTGCCGGAGGTCAACAAGGCACTGATCGAGGATGCGCCGCGGGTTATCCGCCTGACCATCTGGGGCATCATCGGCTTCTTCCTGTTCCTGCTGCTGTGGGCCAACTTCGCGGTGATCGACGAAGTGACCAAGGGCGAGGGCAAGGCGATTCCGTCGTCCAAGGTGCAGAAAATCCAGAACCTGGAAGGCGGTATCGTCTCCGAACTGTTCGTCAAGGAAGGGCAGATAGTCGAGGCCGGCGCGCCGCTGATCCGCCTGGACGATACGCGCTTCAAGTCCAACGTCGGCGAGACCGAGGCCGACCGTCTTTCGATGTTGCTACGGGTCGAGCGCCTGAGCGCGGAGATCGACAACCGCGAGCTGAACTTCCCTGCCGATGCCCTGGAGGCCGCGCCCGGCCAGGCCGCCAGCGAGAAGTCCCTGTATGAAAGCCGCCGCCAGCAGTTGCACGATGAAGTTGGCGGCCTGCAGGAACAACTGATTCAGAAGCAGCAGGAACTGCGCGAGTTCACCTCCAAGCAGGCGCAGTACCGCCAGCAACTGGGCCTGCAACGCCAGGAAATCGCCATGTCCGAGCCGCTGGTGGCCCAGGGCGCGGTGTCGCCGGTGGAAGTGCTGCGGCTCAAGCGCGCCGAAGTCGAGACCCGCGGGCAACTGGACGCCACCACCCTGGCGATCCCCCGTGCCGAGTCGGCGATCAAGGAAGTCCAGCGCAAGATCGACGAAACCCGCGGCAAATTCCGCAGCGAAGCCCTGACCCAGCTCAACGAGGCACGCACCGAACTGAACAAGGCCAGCGCCACTGGCAAGGCCCTGGAAGACCGGGTCAGCCGGACCCTGGTCACCTCGCCGGTGCGCGGTATCGTCAAGCAGCTGATGGTCAACACCATCGGCGGGGTGATCCAGCCGGGCAGCGACATGGTGGAGATCGTGCCGCTGGACGATACCCTGCTGGTGGAAGCGAAGATCCGTCCGCAGGACATCGCCTTCCTGCACCCGGGACAGGAAGCCGTGGTCAAGTTCACCGCCTATGACTACACCATCTACGGCGGCCTGAAGGCCAAGCTGGAACAGATCGGCGCCGACACCATCACCGACGAAGACAAGAAGACCACCTACTACGTGATCAAGCTGCGCACCGACCGCAGCCACCTGGGCACCGATGAGAAGCCGTTGCTGATCATCCCCGGCATGGTCGCCTCGGTGGACATCATCACCGGCAAGAAAAGCGTGCTCAGCTACCTGCTCAAGCCGATCATCCGCGCCCGCGCCGAGGCGCTGCACGAGCGTTGAGGCGGTAACCAGGCTGCGTCGACCCTGAGGCGGACGCATCGCAGTGGTTGCAGCGGTGATTCTTAAATCCTATCGCGAGCAAGCTTCGCTCCTACAGAAGCCAACACGGCCACTTGTAGGAGCGAAGCTTGCTCGCGATGGCGCCTGTGGATTCACCACTGAATTCCCCTGCCCGAATCGCCATATCGTTATTCTCTAACGGTATTTAAAATTAAGTTCTTATATCTATAAAGTCGACTCCCTGCGTACCTGCCGACCAATCGGCGCGCCGCACGAAATGAACCAACACGGGACCTCCGTGAGTTTCTGATCGACGCGCGCGCCACCGGGCGTGCTCTGCGTGGGAGTGATTTATGTCCGTACTGTCTCCAAGTGCCGCGCCCATCGCCGCACAAGCTTTTGATATCCGCCCGTTCAGCGGCGCCGTCGGTGCCGAGATCGTCGGCCTGGACCTGGCCAAGCCGGTCAACGACCAGGATTTCGCCCGTATCCACCGCGCGCACCTGGATCATCACGTCGTGGTGTTCCGCGACCAGCGCATCACCCCCGAACAGCAGATCGCCTTCAGCCGCCGTTTCGGCGTGCTGCAGATCCACGTGCTCAAGCAGTTCTTGCTGGCCGGGCACCCGGAAATCCTCATTGTTTCCAACATCATCGAGAACGGCCAGTCCATCGGCCTGGGGGACGCCGGCAAGTTCTGGCATTCCGATCTCTCCTACAAGGAACTGCCGAGCCTGGGCTCGATGCTGCACGCCCAGGAGCTGCCGTCCGAGGGCGGCGACACGCTGTTCGCCGACATGCACAAAGCCTGGGACAGCCTGCCCGAAGCGCTGCGCAAGGCGGTCGAGGGCCGCTGCGCCGCCCACTCCTACACCGCGCGCTACAGCGAGACCAAGTTCGAGGGCAACTGGCGCCCGACCCTGACCCCGGAGCAACTGGCCCAGGTCCAGGAAGTGGTGCACCCGGTCGTGCGCACCCACCCGGAAAACGGTCGCAAGGCGCTGTTCGTCAGCGAAGGCTTCACCACCCGCATCGTCGGCCTGCCGGAAGACGAAAGCCGCCAGCTGCTGGCCGAGCTGTACGCCCACAGCGTGCTGCCGGAAAACATCTACCGCCACCAATGGCAGCCCCATGACCTGGTGTTCTGGGACAACCGCTCGCTGATCCACCTGGCCGCCGGCTGCCCCAGCCACCTGCGCCGCAGGCTGTACCGCACCACCATCCAGGGCGACGCCCCTTACTGATCGGCCACCCACGGCAGGAGAAACACCATGTCCCAACCTACTCAACGCCTCCCGCGCCTGGGCAAACTGGCGGCCGCCATCGGCCTGGGCTTCAGCCTGCTGGCCGCTAGCCTGGTCGCGCCGACGGCGGCCCATGCCGAAGGTGAGATCCGCATCGCCGAACAGTTCGGCATTGTCTATCTGCTGCTCAACGTGGTGCGCGACCAGAACCTGATCGAGAAGCACGGCAAGGAAGAAGGCATCGACATCAAGGTCGACTGGACCCAGCTGTCCGGCGGCGCGGCGGTCAACGACGCCTTGCTCTCCGGCTCCATCGACATCGCCGGGGCCGGCGTCGGCCCGCTGCTGACCATCTGGGACCGCACCCACGGCAAGCAGAACGTCAAGGCGGTGGCGTCGCTGGGCAACTTCCCTTACTACCTGGTGAGCAACAATCCCAAGGTCAAGACCATCGCCGACTTCACCGAGAAGGACCGTATCGCGGTGCCGGCGGTGGGGGTTTCCGTGCAGTCGCGCTTCCTGCAGTACGCGGCGGCCAAACAGTGGGGCGACAAGGAGTTCAATCGCCTGGACAAGTACACCATCGCCGTTCCGCACCCGGACGCCACGGCGGCGCTGATCGCCGGTGGCACCGAGCTGACCGGGCACTTCTCCAACCCGCCGTTCCAGGACCAGGCGCTGGCCAACCCGAACGTGCACGTGGTGCTCAACACCTACGACCTGCTGGGCCCGAACTCGCCGACCGTGCTGTTCGCCACCGAGAAATTCCGTACCGAGAACCCGAAAACCTACAAGGCCTTCGTCGAGGCGCTGGCCGAGGCCGCCGACTTCGCCCAGAAGGACAAGGGCGCGGCGGCGGATACCTACATCCGCGTGACCAAGGCCAAGATCGACCGCGAGGCCTTGCTGAAAATCATCGACAACCCGCAGTTCGAATTCACCGTCACCCCGAAAAACACCTACCCGCTGGCTGAATTCCTCTACCGCGTGGGCGCGATCAAGAACAAGCCGCAATCGTGGAAGGACTACTTCTTCCAGGACACCACCCCGCTGCAAGGGAGCTGATCGCCATGAACGCCCCCTTGCAAGGCCACACGGCCAGCAACCCGGCCGCGGCGGCGCAGGCGCTGCTGGCGGTCGACCAGGTCAGCCTGGAATACCGCACCCCGCAGCGCGTGGTGCGGGCCACTCACCAGGTCAGTTTCGAAATCGATCCCGCCGACCGCTTCGTCCTGCTCGGGCCCTCGGGCTGCGGCAAGTCGACCCTGCTCAAGGCGGTCGCCGGCTTCATCCAGCCCTGCGAGGGCGAGATTCGCCTGCAAGGACAGCGGGTCAGCCAGCCGGGGCCGGACCGGATCGTGGTGTTCCAGGAGTTCGACCAGCTACCGCCGTGGAAAACCGTCAAACAGAACGTGATGTTCCCGCTGCTGGCGTCGAAAACCCTCAACCGCCGCGAGGCCGAGGAGCGCGCGCTGCACTACCTGGACAAGGTCGGCCTGGCGGCGTTTGCCGACGCCTACCCGCACACCCTGTCCGGCGGCATGAAGGCCCGGGTGGCCATCGCCCGCGCCCTGGCGATGCAGCCGAAGATCCTGCTGATGGACGAACCCTTCGCCGCCCTCGACGCCCTGACCCGGCGCAAGATGCAGGAGGAATTGCTGCTGCTCTGGGAAGAGGTGCGTTTCACCCTGCTGTTCGTCACCCATTCCATCGAGGAGGCGCTGGTGGTGGGCAATCGCATCCTGCTGCTGTCGCCCCATCCGGGGCGGGTACGGGCGGAAATCCACAGCCATCAGTACGACCTGCAAAGCCTCGGCGGCGTGGCGTTCCAGCAGACGGCGCGGCGCATCCACCGGCTGCTGTTCGACGAAGGCCAGTCGCCGGAAACCGAGCGCGAGCTGGATTTCACCGATATCCGTATCGCTTATTGAGCCTTTAAGAGGAACGCCCGATGAGCCATTCATCACCTGTTCGCCAGGAATACGAAGTTGCCCTCGAACCCTTGCTGGCGGTACCGCTGGAGCGTGAATTGCCGCTGGGCCAGCGCCTGTGGCAGCAAGGCTGGCTGCGCAAGAGCCTGATCCTGATCCTGCTGGCGCTGCTCTGGGAGGCCGTGGCCCGCTACCAGAACAACTACCTGCTGCTGCCGAGCTTCCTGCAGACTGCCAGCGCGCTGTACGACGGCCTGTTCAGCGGCGAGCTGTTGGGCAAGGTCGGCATCTCCCTGGTCGTGCTGCTCAAGGGCTACCTGATCGGTATCGCCCTGGCCTTTGCCCTGACCACCCTGGCGGTGTCGACCCAGGTGGGCCGCGACCTGCTGAGCACCCTGACCTCGATGTTCAACCCGTTGCCGGCCATCGCCCTGTTGCCGCTGGCCCTGCTGTGGTTCGGCCTGGGGGAGAACAGCCTGATCTTCGTGCTGGTGCATTCGGTGCTCTGGGCCTTGGCCCTGAACACCTACGCCGGGTTTCTCGGGGTTTCCGAAACCCTGCGCATGGCCGGGCGCAACTACGGGCTCAAGGGCATGCGCTTCGTGCTGTTCATCCTGATCCCGGCGGCGCTGCCGTCGATCCTCGCCGGCCTGAAAATCGGCTGGGCCTTCGCCTGGCGCACTCTGATCGCCGCCGAACTGGTGTTCGGCGCCACCAGCGGCAAGGGCGGCCTGGGCTGGTACATCTTCCAGAACCGCAACGAGCTGTACACCGACAAGGTCTTCGCCGGCCTGGCGGTGGTGATCCTGATCGGCCTGCTGGTGGAGAACCTGGTGTTCGATACTCTGGAGCGGGTCACCGTGAAACGCTGGGGCATGCAGCGCTGAGCCTGCTACCGATCAACCTGTAGCCGCTGCCGAGCCCGCGAGGCTGCGATCGACGGCGCAGCCGGTGCAAAACCTGACAGCACATTTTGCCTGGCACACCACATGCGCAGGTCTGGCGAGGACTTTGTCCTCGATCGCAGCCTGCGACAGCGGCTACAGAGAGTGGTGTCCCTGACTGAAATGACCCTGCTAGCATTGCGCCTGACTCATCCCCGATCAGCCACGAGTGCTCAGCATGCAACTCCCGGACATGAACCTTCTGGTCGCCCTCGACGCCCTGCTCGACGAGGGCAGCGTGGTTGGCGCGGCGCGGCGTATGAACCTCAGCCCGGCGGCCATGAGCCGGACCCTCACGCGGATCCGCGAGGCGCTGGGCGACCCGATCCTGGTGCGCGCCGGCCGTGGCCTGGTGCCCACGCCCAAGGCCCTGGAACTGCGCGGCCAGGTACGCGACCTGGTGGAGCAGGCGGCGCTGGTGTTCCGCTCAGGCGATCAGGTCGACCTCAGCACCCTGCGTCGGCGCTTCAATGTGCGCGCCAACGACTTTTTCGTCGGCGTCTATGGCGGCCGGCTGATCGACACCCTGGAGCGCCAGGCGCCCCATTGCGAACTGCGTTTCGTCCCCGAAGGCGATGGTGACGACGAGGCTCTGCGCGAAGGGCGGATCGACCTGCGGATCAGCAACACCCGGCCGCTGACCCCGGAAGTGAAGGTGCAGAACCTGTTCTCCACCACCTTCGTCGGTCTGGTGCGCAAGCATCATCCGTTGCTCGACGAGGAGATCACCGCCGAGCGTTTTGCCGCCTTCCCGCACATCAGCATGTCCCGGCGCGGCATTGCCCGCGGGCCGATCGACGTGGCGCTTGGCGACCTGGGCCTGGAGCGCCGGGTGCCGCTGATCGCGCCGAGCTTCCATGCCGCGATGTTCATGCTGCCGGACTCGGACCTGATCCTGCCGGTGCCCAAGGAAACCCTGCTCAGCGTGTCGCGCCTGGGCCTGCACCTGCGTTCCTTCGTCTTGCCGATTCCCTTGCCGACCCTGGTACTGACCCAGGCCTGGCACCCGCGCTACGACAAGGACCCGGCGCACAAATGGTTCCGCGAGACCCTGCGCGCTTCCTGCAACGAAACCTGGCGCGCCGCCCAGCCCTGAAAAAACATGCCCCTGGTAGGATCGCCGCCCGCTCGCTCCTACAGAGCACCACAACCCCTGTAGCCATCCAATCGTTGTGTCTGGTGCACCTATAAGCTGTCGATAAGTCAGTTTTCGTCAGCTGTCGGGCTTTTTAAACTGCTTCGGTATTTCTATCGGAGTCCTTCCCTTCATGAGTTCCCTCGCCGTGGCTGTGCCGGCACCCGTTGAAGTGGCCAGCAAACCGGCAGCCGTCAGCCCTCCTGTCTTCGGTCCGCGAATCATCATCGGCCTGCTTGGCGTGTTGCTGGCGGTGCTGGTGTCGGGCCTCAACGAGATGGTGACCAAGATCGCCCTGGCCGATATCCGTGGCGCCCTGGCCATCGGCTACGACGAAGGCACCTGGCTGGTGGCCAGCTACACCGCCACCTCGGTGGCGGCCATGGCCTTTGCGCCCTGGTGTTCGGTGACCTTCTCGCTGCGCCGTTTCACCCTCTGCGCCATCGCCCTGTTCACCTTGCTGGGCGTGCTCTGTCCGTTTGCCCCGAACTACGAAAGCCTGTTGCTGCTGCGCACCGTGCAAGGCCTGGCCGGCGGTGCGTTGCCGCCGATGCTGATGACCGTGGCCCTGCGGTTCCTGCCGGCCAACGTCAAGCTCTACGGCCTGGCCGGCTATGCCCTGACCGCCACCTTCGGCCCGAGCCTGGGCACGCCGCTGGCCGCCCTGTGGACCGAATACGTCGGCTGGCAATGGGCGTTCTGGCAGGTGGTGGCGCCCTGCTTGCTGGCGATGCTCGCGGTGGCCTACGGCCTGCCCCAGGACCCGCTGCGCCTGGAGCGCCTCAAGGCCTTCAACTGGCGCGGCCTGCTGCTGGGGTTTCCGGCGATCTGCATGCTGGTGATCGGCATCCTGCAGGGCAACCGCCTGGACTGGTTCGGCTCGCCGCTGATCTGCCTGCTGCTGGGCGGGGGCGGGTTGTTGCTGGTGCTGTTTCTGATCAACGAATGGTCGCAGCCGATCCCGTTCTTCAAGTTGCAGATGCTCGGCATCCGCAACCTATCGTTCGCCCTGCTGACCCTGGCCGGGGTGCTGGTGGTGCTGACCGCGGTGATCATCATTCCGTCCAGCTTCCTGGCCCAGGTCCAGGGCTACCGGCCGTTGCAGACCGCCCCGGTGATGCTGGTGATGGCCCTGCCGCAACTGATCGCGCTGCCGCTGGTGGCGGCCCTGTGCAACCTGCGCTGGGTCGATTGCCGCTGGGTGCTGGGCATCGGCCTGACGATGCTGGTGCTGTCGTGCCTGGGCGGCACGCAACTGACCTCAGCGTGGATCCGCGACGATTTCTACGTGCTGCAACTGCTGCAGATCTTCGGCCAGCCGATGGCGGTGCTGCCGCTGCTGATGCTCTCCACCGGCAGTATCCAGCCGATCGAGGGGCCGTTCGCTTCCGCCTGGTTCAACACCGTGAAGGGCCTGGCGGCGGTAATCGCCACCGGCGTGCTGGATGCCCTGACCACCCACCGCCTGCACTTTCACTCGACCATGCTGGTGGACAGCCTCGGCAACTCGCCGCTGAGCGCCATCGACGCCAGCAACCTCGCCCAGCGCTTGCACCGCCAGGCCGTGGTGCTGACCTCCGCCGACCTCTACTACGTCATGGCTGGCGTGGCGGCGGCCCTGATCCTGCTGATTTTCTGGCTGCCGACGCGGATCTATCCGCCACGCGCGCCGACTTGAACGTTCACTGAGACAGAAGGTTTTTATGACGATCCATATCAAACACAAAATCGCCGTCAGCGTGGCGGCGGTCGCGGTCCTTGGGGTGCTGGTGTACCTGGTCACTGGCAAGGCCACCGAGCAGACCACCAACGACGCCTTCGTGAGCGCCGACTACACCCTGGTGGCGCCGCGCGTGGCGGGCTTCATCAAGGAAGTGCTGGTGGAAGACAACCAGCGGGTCAAGGCCGGCCAGTTGCTGGCGCTGATCGACGATCGTGACCTGCGCGCCGCGGCCCAGGCGGCGGACGCCGAAACCCTGGTGGCCAAGGCGCAGCTGCAGAACGCCCGCGCCACCCTCGACCGGCAAAGCTCGGTGATCGCCCAGGCCCAGGCCTCGGTGGTGGCCGCGCGGGCGGAAATGGCCTTCGCCGAACATGAACTGAACCGCTACAACCACCTGGCCGGGGTCGGCGCCGGCACCGTGCAGAATGCCCAGCAGGCCAAGACCCGCATCGACCAGGCCAGCGCGCGGCTGGCCACGGCCACGGCGGCGCTGGCGGCGGAACGCAAGCAGGTGGAGATCCTCACCGCCCAGCGCGACGCCGCCGAGGGCGGTCTGAAGCGCGCCCAGGCGGCCCTGGAAATGGCCAGCTACGAGCTGTCCTACACGCGCATCGTCGCGCCGGTGGACGGCATGGTCGGCGAGCGCGCGGTGCGGGTCGGCGCCTATGTCACGCCGGGCAGCAAGATCCTCGCCGTGGTGCCGCTGGAGCAGGCCTATGTGGTGGCCAACTTCCAGGAAACCCAGCTGGCCCGCATGCACCCCGGGCAGCCGGTCGCGGTGCGGGTCGACAGCCTGGACGGCGAAACCCTGCGCGGCCGGGTCGAGAGCCTGGCGCCGGCCACCGGGGTGACCTTCGCCGCGGTCAAGCCGGACAACGCCACCGGCAACTTCACCAAGGTGGTGCAGCGCATTCCGGTGAAGATCCTGCTGGAGCCCGGCCAGCCCATGGCCGAGCGCCTGCGGGTCGGGATGTCGGTGGAAGCGAGCGTCGATACCCTGGGCAAGGCCAGCTCCGTGCGTGAGGTGGCGAAGCGATGAGTCGTCTGCTCCAGCCGGTATTTGTCCTGAGCCTGTTGTCCCTGGCCGCCTGCACTGTCGGCCCGGATTTCCAGCGCCCCGAAGGGCCGCGGGTCGAGGCCTGGGCCAGCCCGCAAAAGGCCGCGCCGAGCCAGGTGGTGACTAGCCCCCTGGACGAGCGCTGGTGGGATGTCTTCAACGATCCGCAGCTGTCGGCCCTGAGCCGGCGCGTGCTGACCGACAACCTCGATCTGCAACTGGCCACCAGCCGCCTGCAACAGAGCCGCGCGGCGCGCCAGGTGATCACCGCCGAGCGTTATCCGACCAGCAGCGCCAGTGGCGGCTACGCGCGTAAACGCAACAGCGGCGAAGGCTTGAACGACCCGTCGGGTCACGAAGGCAAGTCCGCCTTCAACCTGTGGGACGCCGGCTTCTCGGCGTCCTGGGAGCTGGATTTCTGGGGCCGCGTGCGGCGCGAAACCGAGGCCGCCGACGCGACCTTGGAAGTCGCGGAAAACGATCGGCGCGGGGTGTTGCTGTCAGTGCTGGCCGAGACCGCCCAGGACTACATCCAGCTGCGTGGCGTGCAGAGCACCCGGGCGGTGACCGAGCAGAACCTCGAGGTCGCCCGCCACAGCCTCAAGCTCTCGCAGCTGCGCCTGGCCGACGGCGTGGCCACCGACCTGGACGTGGCAGAAGCCGCCGCGCAGGTGGCGACTATCGAGTCGCAACTGCCGGCCTTGCAGCAGCGCCAGGCGCAACTGATCAACGCTTTGAGCCTGCTGATGGGCGAGCCGCCCCAGGCCCTGCACGCCGAACTCGCGGCGGATGCGCCGGTGCCGCAAACCCCGAGCCAGGTTGCTATCGGCCTGCCGTCGCAACTGGCCGAACGCCGCCCGGACATCCGCCAGGCCGAAGCCCGCCTGCATGCCGCCACCGCCAGCATCGGCGTGGCCAAGGGCGACTTTTATCCGCGCATCACCCTGTCGGGCAACTTCGGCTCCCAGGCCATGCAGCTGTCGGACTTCGGCTCCTGGGGCTCGCGCCAGTTCGGTATCGGTCCGCAGTTCAGCCTGCCGCTGTTCGACGGCGGCCGCCTGCGCGGCATGCTGCACCTGCGCGAAGCCCAGCAGCAGGAAGCGGCCGTCGCCTACCAGCAGACCGTGCTGCGCGCCTGGCATGAAATCGATGACCAGCTGACCCGCTACAACAGCAGCCAGCTGCGCCGCGACAGCCTCGCCGAAGCCGTGCGGCAAAACCAGATCGCCCTGCGCACCGCGCAACAGCAATACGTCGAAGGCGTGGTGGACTTCGTCAACGTCCTCACCGTCCAGGGCGCCCTGCTCGCCACCCAGGAACAACTGGTGGAAAGCTCGACCGGCGTTTCCCTGGCCATGGTCGGCCTGTACAAGGCGCTGGGTGGCGGCTGGGAGTCGGTGTATCCGTTGGCGGCTGCACGGCCTTGAGCCGCCTCACCAGTATCCAGGCTTGATGGCCGGCGCCTTGTGCGTCGGTACGCGTTCCGGAAACTGGTGCCGCTGCAACTCATCGACCGTGACGACCCGCCTCATCCAGTGCGCACAGGCCTTCAGCGAGCCCGGCGCGGGGCGTTTGAATTCAGGTCGGTGAGGCAGGATCACGCCCAGTGTCAGCTGTGGGAAATCCGCGCGTATGGCTTTCAGTGCTGGGGTCATGTCGGTATCGCCAGAGACCAGCACCAGTTGTTCGATTGGCGGGCCGTTGGTGGCGCAAGCCTGCCTGGCCGCAAGGCGATACATGCTGATCGCGATATGCACGTCGGTTTCTTTTTCTTCGAGTTTCCAGATATCGACTTTGTCCTGCCGCGAAGCGCCGGTCTTTTTGTCGATGAAGCGTGGCGCCCTGGCGGGTTCGAGCTGGTGCCGCCCGAAATGAACAGTGACATTGGCGGCCTTCAGGGCGCGTACATAGGTGTCCTGGGCCTCCTTGGAAAGCCGGCCACGGGTGGCGAGTTCGGGTTTTACCGAGGAGGTGAAGTAGTCCACCGAAACCAGCTCGCTGGCCGGGTTCTCGACGTGGGCTATATGCGCGAGCAACTGCGGCAGATCCAGCCACTTGTACGGCGTACCGGCCAACAGCCCGTAGAACAGGTTGTAGCCGTCAACGAAGAAGGCGGTGCGCACAATTCCAATCCCTGGAAACGAAAAAACCGGCCTGGGCCGGTTTTTTCACCCCAACGGCCAGCGAACTTAATCGCTGCGTACGGGGTTGAGTTGTGGGGGCGATCCTAAGTTCGGGTGGTCGACTTCGTCAACCCTGCTCCGACTTAAGGTATCGACCTGCAATAGGTTCCGAACCTGTGCCAGCTGTTTTGCCTGTGCGGAACCGGAGCGTCAAGGGCACGGCGGGTACGGATCTGTTAGGGCGTGTTGCGCGTGCTGCTGCCCTGCGATGGATTCTGCAAAAACACCACATACCCCCTGAACCACGGGCTGTCTTTCAGATAGTCCGGTTCCTGCCATTCGCCGCCCTGGATCAAGCCCACCTTGAACGGCAGGCCCATGCGGTCGAGGCGGGGCAGGTAGGCGGCGTAGTTGGCGATGCTGTGGCGGCCCTGGTAGGTCTGCACCACCACTTCATCGACGACGCCCTTGAGCCCGGCGATGGCCTCGGGGTTGGCGTTGCTGCTCCAGTCCATCAGACCGGTGATGCTCAGGCGGTACTGCGCGGGCAGGCGCTGGCGCAGGTCGCGCAGGAAGCTGGTGTACTCGTCGAGGTAGCGGGTGCGGGCGTCGAAGTCGATCTGGATGCCGACCACCGGGTTGCCGGCCTGCTGCCAGCGCTGCACCTGGCCCAGCAGCTGGCTGTAGACCGACTCCGGCCAGTGCAGGGTGTGGGCGCGGTAGACCACCCAGACCTCACCCTGGCGCAGGCGCGGAATGGCCATGCCCTGGGCGATGAAGTGCACGTTGCCGCTCGGGTCGCGACGCGAGCGGCTGATCTGTCCTTGCAGGATGTACAGGGTCTTGGCCTGGTTCAGCACCGGCTGCGGGGCGACGCCGCTCCACAGCCAGAAGGCCTGGTGATCGCGGGCGTCGACCGCCGCCTGGGCACTGCCGGTCAGCAACAGCCAGACCGGCAGCAGGCATTTCCAGAAACCGCTCATGCTTACCAGTAGTACTGCAGCGACTTGCCCCACTGGGTGTCGGCGAAGGTGCCTTTGAGCTGACGGAACCAGGCCTTGCGCACCGCCGGTTCGACGTCCTTGCCGCCACAGCTGTTGTAGCCCGAGGGCGCGTAGCAGTTGATGGCGCGGTACAGGGCGTAGGCGCGGTCGTCGCGCGGCGCCTTGCTGTTGGCGATCACCTGTTTGTAGCCGTCGAGGCGGGAGAACAGCTCGCCCTTGAAGGCCGATTCCGTGCCGCCCAGGGACTGCTTGTCGGGCTGGCTGTCCAGCGGCATGCCGTCCAGGCCGTTGCGCAGGATGAACTCACCGAAGCAGTTCAGGCCTTGCGGGTTTTTCCCATCCTTCTCCAGGGCCGCCGCGGTTTGCGCGATGTTCGGGCAGGCGTAGCCGGACTCGGCCTTGTCGCCGCTCCACTGGAACAGCTTGAGCGACTGGCCGTCGCTGTAGACGTAACCCAGGCTGTAGCCGAGCTTGTCTTCAGGGGCGCTGGCCGGCAGTTGCTTGAGGTCGCTGGCAAAGGCCGCGTACTGGCTGCGCAGCAGGTCCTTGTAGAGCAGCACGAATTGCGCGGTGTTGCGCTCCACCGGGTCGGCGGCCTGGCTGATCTGCTGGCGCAGCAGCGCGGCATCGGCCACGTTGCGCAGCAGGGTGAAACGCACCTGCGGGCTTTTGATCGGCGAGTCGGCGGCGAACACCTTGGCCAGTTGCTGGTTGCGTTCGTAGTTCATCGCCAGGGCCAGCTCCAGCTGTTCCCGTTGCAGCGGTTGCTTGGCCAGGGGCAGCAGTTGCAGCCACAGGGCCTGGGCGCCCGGGCCGTCGTTCTGCGCTTCCAGGGCCAGGCCGCGCAGGGTCTGCTGGCTGAAGGCGAGGTAGTCGAGGTTGGCGGGCGGCTCGCTGGGCAGCAGTTTCAGCGCGGCGTCCGGGTTGTTGTCCACATACAGGGCGAAGGCCGCCAGCAGGTAGTCGTGCAGCGCCGGTTGTTCGGCGAAGACCGCCTTCTGTTGCTGCAAGGCCTCGCGGGTCAGCCGGCCTTCGGCTTGCTCGCGCATCCACATCAGGTCATTGACCGCCAGCAACAGGGGCGTGCTGACCGGGTTGCGGTTGACCATCAGCAGCTTGGTGTCGACTTCTTCCACCAGATCGTTCAACGACAAGTTGCGCTGCTCGTCCTTGGCCTGAGTCATCTGCCAGGCGTAGTCGGCGGCCAGCTTGTCCGGATTGCCGTCCAGCCAGTGCACCCGGCGCAGCAGGCCCTTGGCCGAAGCGGCGTAGGCGCCCTGTGGATAAGTTTGCAGGTAGCTGTCGAAGCCGGCTTCGGCCTGGTGCAGCGCGGACTTATCCACATGCTCGAGCGCGGGCATGCCGTATTCGTCGAAGGCGTTTTGCTGGGCGCTGTTGAGGGCCGTGCGGGCGTTCATGTACAGCGCGGTTTCTTTCAGCCAGGTATTCGGGCTGTCCTTGAGCGTGGCGAAAGCCGCGTCGGCCTCGCTGAAGCGGCCGCTGTAGAAGTCGCCGGCGGCCTGTAGATAAGTGGCGAAACCCTTGCCCAGCGGGGTCTGCAGATTGGTTGGCAACAGGCTGGCCAGTTGCGGGCCGTCCCAGCTGCAGGCGGCGAGCAGCTTGACCCGGCTTTGCGCCAGAACCTGGCGCTCGCTGTCTGGCAGGTCGGCGGCGATCAGTTGGTCGACAAACACCTGGGCGCTGGCGTCCGAGTTGCTGCGGCAGCGGCTGCCTTCGCCGGACAGAAACGCATCGCCGGCCGCCTGAGGGGCTTCGCGCACTACCTGCAAGGCTTCCAGGCGGCCGTTGAGGTCAGTGTCGGCGCTGGCTGCTTTGGCATCCGCCGCTTCGGGGCCGGGCGCCGGGTTCAGGCGAGACACCGAAAACGGCACCGGTCCATAACCTTCGGCCAGGTCGTCGGCGTCCAGCGCTTTCGGGGCCAGGGGCAAGGCGCCGCTGTCGGCCAGCAACAGGCGCAGGTTCACCCGGCTGTCGTTGCCCGGGTTGAGAAACGGCAGGCTGCTGCAGCTTTCGAGGTTGTTTTTGAGCAGGGTCCAGTGCGGGTAACAGGAATCGTCGGAGCTGGCCTGGGCCTGATTGCAGAGGAGGGCGCCGAGCGCCAGTGTCAAAGACGACAAAAGACCGATACGCATGAATTGTCCTTAATCCGAAACCATGGGAGCCGAAGGCCCAAGTGTGGCGCAAATCATACAGAAGGCACTCGCGGGCATCTAAAATACCCACACGACCCGATACAAGCCGCGCCGGGCAAGGCATCTATGCTGTCAGGCGGGCGCTCGATGCCGTTGTCGGGATTGATAAAGATAGTGGCCATTTGCTTGACGCTTGCGCTTGCTGTCTTAGACTCCGCCCATCCGTCAGGGAGTTACGGTTATGCGGCGATTTCAAGGATTGGGATTCGGATTGACCTGTCTGGCGTGCCTTGCACAGGCGCAAACACCTGCACCAGACGATCCGCTGCTGAATGACAATGCTGCCGGCGCCGCCGTGGTGAGCGGCAGCGAAGCGCGAGGCGTGCTGCGGGCCAAGGATCAGGCGGTATTGGCCGGCGAACTGTCCGGGCGCATCGTCGAGTTGCCCTACAGCGAAGGCGAGTCCTTCAAGAAGGGCGATGTGCTGGCCCGCTTCGATTGCTCGGCCTACCAGGCCCAGCTCAATGCCGCTCAGGCCGCCAGCCGTGGGGCCAACGAAGAGCTGGCGCACAACCGCCAACTGGCCTCGCTCAACTCGGTCGGCCGCTTCGAAGTGGCGCGGGCCGCGGCCAAGGTCTCCGAGACCCAGGCGCAATCCCAGGTCTATCAGGTGCAGGTCAAGCGTTGCAGCGTGGTCGCGCCGTTCGACGGGCAGGTGGTGGAACGCAAGGTGCAACGCTACGAAAGCGTGACGGCCGGCTCGCCGCTGCTGGAAATCGTCGACAACCGTTCCCTGGAAATCCACCTGCTGGTGCCGTCGAGCTGGATGGGCAAGCTCAAGGCCGGGCAGACCTTCAGCTTCGTCCCCGATGAAACCGGCAAGCCGCTGGCCGCCACGGTCAAGCGTCTCGGCGCGCGGATCGACGAGGGCAGCCAGACGCTGTTGCTGGTGGCAGCCGTGCCCAATGCCGAGGGCCTGTTGGCGGGCATGAGCGGCACCGCACGGTTCGCGGAGCTCAAGTGAACGCCCCGGTAGCGGGCGCCGCCGAACAGGTCTTCGCCCGGTTCCTCGACCTGGAGCGCCAGACCCGCGCCGCGCGTACCGTCGAGCAACTGGCCTACAGCCTGGTCAACGACAGCCAGGCGCTGTTCGGCTTTCGCCACGCGGCACTGGTGATCGCCGGCAAGGTCCGCGCGGTGACCGGCGTCAGCGCGCTCGACCCGAACGCGCCCTTCGTGGCTTTCGTCGAACAGGCGGTGGCCCAGCTGTTCAAGCTCGAATGGGTGCAACAGGCGCGGGTGGTCGCGGCCGAGCAACTGAGTGTCCCGGTACGGGCTGACTGGCAGAGCCTGTCGGCGGCGCAGGTGTTCTGGTTGCCGCTGATCGATCGTCAGGGCGCGGTCTTTGGTGGCCTGTGGCTGGCCCGCGACACACTGTGGAACCCTTCCGAACAAGTGCTGCTGGCGCAACTGGGCGACACCTACAGCCACGCCTGGCTGGCGCTGCAACCGCGCAAGCCGTGGCGCCTGCGCTGGAATCGCAAACGCCGGCTGGCGCTGCTGGCGGTGGTGTTGCTGGGCCTGCTGATTCCGGTGCGGCAATCGGTGCTGGCGCCGGCCGAAGTGGTGCCGCTGGGCGGGCGCGTGGTGGCGGCGCCGCTGGACGGGGTGATCGCCGAGTTCCTGGTCAAGCCCAACCAGACGGTGAAAACCGGCGACCTGTTGCTGCGCTTCGAAAACACCACCCTCAACGCCCAGGCCGATGTCGCCGCCCGCGCCTTGGGCGTGGCCGAGGCGGAATTGAAGGCCAACTCCCAGCGGGCCTTTGCCGATGCCGAATCCAGCTCGAAAATCGACCTGCTGGCGGCCCGGGTCGAGCAGAAACGTGCCGAACGCGATTACGCCCGCGAGCTGCTCAAGCGCAGCGAAGTGCGCGCCGAACGGGATGGCATCGCCGTGTTCGCCGACGCCGAGCGCTGGACCGGCAAACCGGTGCAGACCGGCGAGCGGCTGATGGAAATCGCCGACCCGAGCCAGGCCGAATTACGCATCGAACTGGCGGTGGGCGACGCCATTGCCCTGGAGCCTGGCGCGCAGGTGGCGCTGTTTCTCGACAGCGACCCCTTGCAGCGCCACCTGGCCAGCCTCGAACGAGCGGCCTACGAGGCGCAGCCGACACCGGGCGGACAGCTGGCCTACCGCCTCGATGCGCGTTTTCGCGATGCGCCGCCGCGGATCGGCCTGCGTGGCACGGCCAAGCTCTTTGGTGAACGCGCGCCGCTGGCGCTGTACCTGCTGCGCCGGCCCCTGGCCGGTCTGCGGCAGAGCGTGGGTTTGTAATGGACCTGCCGGGCCTGCGCGCGGACTTGCAGCTGTCGGCAGCAGCACCGGCGCTGGACGGTTCGCCGCGCTGGACCCTGGCCGACCCGGTGCGCGGCCGTTATTTCAAGCTCGGCGCGGCGGCGATGCGCTTGCTCAGGCACTGGTCCCTGGGGGACGCCGGACAGGTGCTGCGCGCCGCCAATCGTGAGCCGGGGCTGCCCCTGGGCGGCGCGGAACTGGATGAGTTGCTGGGCTTCCTGCGCAGTCATGACCTGATCACCGCCCTCGATCCGCAACAGCGCGCCAGCTATGAGCTCAAGGCCGCCGCGCAGCACCAGAGCCTCTGGCAGGTGCTGCTGCACCAATACCTGTTCTTTCGTATCCCGCTGTGGCGCCCGGACGCTTTTCTCAATCGCGCCTGGCCGTGGCTGGCGCGATTCGGGCCGGGGCTGTTGCGCTACGGCTTGCCCTTGACCCTGGGCCTGGGGGTGTTCCTGGTGTCGCGGGACTGGCAGCGCTTCCTGGCGACCTTTCCCCACCTGTTCAGCCTCGGCGGCGCCCTGGCGTTTGGCGTGGCGCTGTTCTTCGCCAAGCTGTGCCATGAGTTCGGCCACGCCTTCATGGCCAAGCGCGCCGGCTGCCGGGTGCAGAGCATGGGGGTGGCGTTCATGGTGCTGCTGCCGATGTTCTACACCGACGTCAGCGATGCCTGGCGGGTCAATGACCGCCGTGCGCGCTTGCTGATCGGCGCCGGCGGTGTACTGGCCGAGCTGCTGCTGGCCAGCATCGCCCTGCTGGCCTGGTCGCTGCTGCCGGACGGGCCGGCGCGCACTGCGGCCTTCATGCTCGCCAGCGCCACCTGGATCACCACCCTGGTGATCAACCTGAATCCCTTCATGCGCTTCGACGGCTACTTTCTGCTCAGCGATTTCTGGGAGGTGGATAACCTCCAGGGGCGGGCCTTCGCCCTCTGTCGCTGGCGCCTGCGCGAGGCTTTGTTCGGCTACCGGCAGCCCGCGCCGGAGCCCTGGTCGCCGGCCATGCAGCGGCGTCTGCTGTGGTGGGGTTATGGCTCGTGGCTGTGGCGCGCAGTGCTGTTTTTCGGGATTGCGTTGGCGGTGTACCACCTGTTTTTCAAGCTGCTGGGCATCTTCCTGATGCTGGTGGAGCTGGTGTGGTTCATCTTCCTGCCCATCGTGCGCGAGTGGCGCGAATGGTGGACGCGCCGCGAACAGGCCGATGCGCTGCGAGTGTTGCTCAGCAGCCTGGGGCTGGTGGCGGTGTTGCTGCTGGTGGCGGTGCCCTGGCGCAGCTCGGTGGAGGTGCCGGCGATGCTCGAAGCTGGACGCGCCAGTGCCTTGCATGCGCCGGTGGCGGCGCGGGTTCGGCAGGTCAATGTCAGCGACGGCCAGGCAGTGAGCAAGGGCCAGGTACTGGTGGAACTCGAATCCCCGGACCTGGCCTCGCGCCAAGCCATCGCGCGCCGGGAAATCGAGATCCAGCAATTGCAGATGCGCCGTCGCGCCGGGCGCAGCGAGACCGCGGCCGACGCCGGGATTGTCGAGCAGCAGCTGGCGGAAGCCGTGGCCGAATACCGCGGCCTGTCGGCGCAACGCGAGCGCCTGCTGCTGCGCGCACCCGAGACTGGCCAACTGCGCGACCTGCTGCCACAACTGCAGGTGGGCCGCTGGGTATCGCCCAAGGATCCGCTGGTCCGGGTGGTCGAACCGGGGGCGCGCTTGCGTGGTTTTCTCGCCGAGGCCGACCTGTGGCGGGTCGCGCCGGGCGCCACGGGGCGCTTTATCGCCGACGACCCGATGCACCCGGCGCTCGAGGTGCAACTGACCGAAGTCGACACCAACGGCGTGGCTTATATCGATCAGGAGGCGCTGACCTCCGATCACCATGGGCCGATTGCCGTGCGCCGCGATGAAAACCACCGCGCCGAACCGGTCCAGGCGCACTACGGCGCGCGGCTCAAGGTGCTCGACGCCAGCGTCACCCCGAGCCAGCCGCTGCGCGGCGTGGTGGTGTTGCAGGGGCGTGGCGAGTCGCTGCTGGGTACGGCCTGGCGGCGTCTGGCGGCGCTGGGCGTGAGGGAAAGCGGGTTCTGAAACAAGGAATTTTCAGGGAGAACGCATATGTTGCATAAGGATTCAGCCATGTCCGATGGCCTGGTGGTACGTCCGTCGCGGCCCACCGACGGACCGTTCCTGCAAAGTCTTTACCGTTCGGCGCGCAGCGATCTGCAATGGATCGATGGCGAGCAGGAGCAGATCGAGCAGGTGATCGCCCAGCAGTTCCAGATCCAGGAGCAGGGGGCGGGGGAGAACTTCCCCGGCGCCATGCACTACGTGATCGAGAAACTCGGCAGCGCCATCGGTGCCTTGACCACCGATTTCGGCCCCAATGAAATCCGCGTGCTGTACCTGGCATTCATTCCCGCCGCCCGCGGTCGCGGTTACGGGCGCACGGTGCTGCAGGGTGTGCAGAAAGCCGCCGAGCAGGTGCGCTGCCCGGTGGCTACTGTGGTCTGGGCCAGCAATCCCCATGCGCGCCGGCATTACCTGGCGCTGGGGTTCCAGGTCGAGGAAGCCAACCCGGCGGCCGAGCGGCTGGTGTGGTACCCCGGCCCGCGCGGATAAGCGGCGCAACCCCGCGGGTTCGAGCCAGTGCCTGGGGCGATACCGCCAGGCACGCTCGGTTCAGTTGAAGGCGATATAGAAATAGCCCAGCGTCGGATCGCGACCCAGGGCCGGCACCCGCGACACGAACATGTCTTGCAGATGGCCGACGCCGGGCAGCTCCAGGTCGCACAGACCGTCGACGAACTCAGTCGGCTCCAGGCTGTTGAGCTCGACGCAGAAGGGCATGCGCGCGCTGTTCGGCATGCGGGCCTGGGGGGTGTCCTTGATGGACTCGATATGGACCGGCAAGACGCTGCCGTCCGGTAGCAACAGGTTGCAGGTTTGCCCCAGCAAGGGCTGGAAATGCTCACTTTGCAGCAGATGCAGCATGGCGCCACTCCTGGCCGGAAAAAGGGCCGGGGGAATGTCCCCCGGCGCGAACTTCAATTGCGCGATGGGAACAGGCCGTTCAGGGCCACGCTGAAGTTGATCACCAGGAACGGGTTCATCACCTGCAGCGGTAGCCCGTTGCCGGCGGGCGAGATGGTGCCGGTGATCGTGGTGTTGACCCCCTGGAGCGGCACGGGCGTGGTGCCTTGCTTGTCGGAGTAGATGGTGGCGGTGCCCGGCCCGCCGCCGGAGGTGCCGATGAACGAGTTGGTGGCCGTCGGGGTACTGGCCGGATTGCTGGCGGGGTTGGCCA
>NZ_JACNAC010000043.1:0-59591 GCF_017349775.1 Pseudomonas sp. GW460-12-10-14-TSB1 | reverse complement strand
TGGGGGCAAGAGCCTTTGGTTACTTTGGGCTCTTCAAAGTGACTCGCCGTAAGGGCGAAACCCTAAGTGGCCGTGACCGCAGCAACGGATATGTACACCCACCCCGCTGTAAGAGCGGAACCCTAGGTGGCCATTACCGCAGCAACGGATATGTACACGGCCAAGGCCAAGGCCAAGGCCAAGGCCAAGGCCAAGGCCAAGGCCAAGGCCAAGGCCCAGAGGAACTCCCATGAACCCACAGCTCCCTTATGCCTGGGCCAAATCCCAACGCATCCTCCTGCGTCACAGCGAGGAGGGCGCCGTACTCCTGGTCTGCCCCTCGACCCCCGGCTGGTCGATCAGCGAAGTACGCCGCCAGTTCGGCCCCGCGCGCCTGGAGCGGGTGCGCGACGAGGAACTCGACGGCCTGCTGGCCAGCGCCTATTCCGACACCGGCAGCGCTGCCGCGGTGGTTGGCGCCGCCGAAAACGAAGTCGACCTCGACCGCCTGATGCAGGACATCCCGGAAATCACCGACCTGCTGGACACCCAGGACGGCGCGCCGGTGATCCGCATGATCAACGCCTTGCTGACCCAGGCCGCGCGGGACGAGGCCAGCGATATCCATATCGAGCCCTATGAAAGCCATTCGGTGGTGCGCTACCGGGTCGACGGCACGCTGCGCGACGTGGTCTCGCCGCGCAAGGCCCTGCATGGCGCGCTGGTGTCGCGGATCAAGATCATGGCCCAGCTCGACATCGCCGAAAAACGCCTGCCCCAGGACGGCCGCATCGCCTTGCGCGTGGCCGGGCGGCCCATCGATATCCGGGTGTCCACGGTGCCCACCGGGCATGGCGAACGGGTGGTGATGCGTCTGCTGGATAAACAAGCCGGGCGCCTGCAACTGGAAACCTTGGGGATGGACCCGCAGGTGCTGGGCAAGCTCGACAACCTGATCCGCCAGCCCCACGGCATCGTGCTGGTCACCGGCCCCACCGGCAGCGGCAAGACCACCAGCCTCTACGCCGCCCTGGCGCGGCTGGACGCCAGCACCAGCAATATCCTCACCGTCGAAGACCCGGTGGAATACGACCTGCCGGGCATCAGCCAGATCCAGGTCAACGCCAAGATCGACATGACCTTCGCCCTGGCCCTGCGCGCGATCCTGCGCCAGGACCCGGACATCATCATGATCGGCGAGATCCGCGACCTGGAAACCGCGCAGATCGCCGTGCAGGCTTCGCTCACCGGCCACCTGGTGCTGGCGACCCTGCACACCAACGACGCGGTGTCGGCGGTCAACCGCCTGATCGACATGGGCGTCGAACCCTTCCTGCTGGCCTCGTCGATGCTCGGGGTGCTGGCCCAGCGCCTGGTGCGCCGGCTGTGCCCGCATTGCAAGGAAGAAGACCCGACCGCCCCCGGCACCTGGCGCCCGGTGGGCTGCCCGGCCTGCAACCAGGTCGGCTATAGCGGACGCACCGGCATCCACGAGCTGTTCTGCATCGACGACGACATTCGCAGCCTGATCCACCAGGGCGCCGACGAACAGGCGCTGCGTGCTGCCGCGCGCCGCGCCGGGATGTTCAGCATGCGCGAGGACGGCGAGCGCTGGGTGCGCAGCGGCGCCACCGCCCCTGAAGAAATCCTCCGCGTAACCCGGGACGCCTGATGAACCGTTATCGCTACGAAGCCGCCGACGCCCTCGGCAAAATCGAGTCCGGGCACCTGGAAGCCGACAGCCAGAGCGCCGCCTTTGGCGTGCTGCGCAGCCGCGGGCTGACGGCCCTGATGGTGCAGGTCGAGAGCAACACGCCGAAGGCCGGCGGCGGTGGCCTGTTCAGCGCCAAGCTGTCGGACAACGACCTGGCCTGGGCCACCCGTCAGCTGGCCAGCCTGCTGGGCGCCAGCCTGCCGCTGGAAGCGGCGCTGAGTGCCACGGTGGAGCAGGCCGAGCGCAAGCACATCGCCCACACCCTCAGCGCGGTGCGCGCCGATGTGCGCAGCGGCATGCGCCTGGCCGAAGCCCTGGCGGCGCGGCCACGGGATTTCCCGGATATCTACCGGGCGCTGATCGCCGCCGGCGAAGAGTCGGGCGACCTGGCCCAGGTCATGGAGCGCCTGGCCGACTACATCGAAGAGCGCAACACCCTGCGCGGCAAAATCCTCACCGCCTTTATCTACCCCGGCGTGGTCGGGCTGGTGTCGGTGGGCATCGTGATCTTCCTGCTCAGCTACGTGGTGCCCCAGGTGGTCAGCGCCTTCTCTCAGGCGCGCCAGGACCTGCCGGGGCTGACCCTGGCGATGCTCAACGCCAGCGATTTCATTCGCGCCTGGGGCTGGCTGTGTTTCGGTGTGCTGGCCGGCGGCTTCTGGAGCTGGCGTATGTACCTGCGCAACCCCCAGGCCCGTCTGAACTGGCACAGCCGGGTGCTGCGCCTGCCGCTGATCGGGCGCTTCGTGCTGGGCCTGAACACCGCGCGCTTCGCCTCGACCCTGGCAATCCTCGGCGGAGCCGGGGTGCCGCTGCTGCGCGCCCTCGAAGCGGCGCGCCAGACCCTGTCCAACGACCGCCTGAGCCAGAGCGTCAGCGACGCTACCGCCAAGGTCCGCGAAGGCGTCAACCTGGCCGCCGCGCTGCGGGTGGAAAAAGTCTTCCCGCCGGTGCTGATCCACCTGATCGCCAGCGGCGAAAAAACCGGCGCCTTGCCACCCATGCTCGAACGCGCCGCGCAAACCCTGTCCCGCGACATCGAACGCCGCGCCATGGGCATGACCGCCTTGTTAGAGCCACTGATGATCGTGGTCATGGGCGGGGTGGTGCTGGTGATCGTCATGGCGGTGCTGCTGCCGATCATCGAGATCAACCAGCTGGTGCAATAAAAGGAAGGCTTCTGTAGGAGCGAAGCTTGCTCGCGATGACGTCCTCGCGTCGCCTGGATCGCGGGCAAGCCTCGCTCCTACGGTCATGGCGCCGAACTGCTGTCGACGCGAATGCCTGTAGCCGCTGCCGAGCGCAGCGAGGCTGCGCTCGAGGACGTAGTCCTCGCCAAACCTGAACACGCGGTTCGCCAGGAACAACAGCAGGGGTTGTCTCAGTTTTTTTCTGCTCCGACGCCTGCCACCCGAGCGGCACATCCACCGAACTCGGGTTCCTCGTTCTGTCATGCACAACTCCCCCCATCGCCCCCAGCCCAAGACCCACGCCGCGCCAGGCCGAAAGCTGGCCAAAGGCCCAGCGAAACCTCGCTGTCACCTGCGCCGAAAAGCCCGTGCCAGGGCCCTCGAACACCCGAGAAAGTTTTTGAAAATCAAGCGCTTTCTCCCGAGGTTTTTTCCTTTATCTGTCACCGGAAACTGCGAACTTCTTACCCATGGCCTCACCCCGCACAACGCTCTCAGAGCAGGGCAGAGGATCTGAGCGCCATGGCGTCATGCAAGAACCATTGACCTCCGTATACACACGACGAAAGGAGATTCTTCATGTTTAAGCGCACTATGATCGCAGCTTCCCTGGCCGTAGCGGCTCTGGCTTCGGCCCAATCGATGGCTGCTGTTGTGGGTGGCGGTGCCACTCTGCCTGAGCAGCTGTACAACACTCCGGGTGTTCTGAACTCCGGTTTCAGTCCCTACTTCGGCGTGGGCAGCGGCGCGGGCAAGACAGCCGTGCTGACCAACAACATCGGTTCGCTGACCAACACCCTGCCCGGTGCCACCGTGGACTATGCAGGCAGCGACTCGGTTCTCAACGCCACTGAAATCAGCACCTACCAGGCTGCCCACCAGTCTCCAGGCGTACCGGCTACCGATGCTGCCAACTGGGGCCCGCTGCTGCAGTTCCCATCGGCCGCCACCTCGGTGACCATTCCTTACAACAAGACCGGCACCACCAACCTGAACCTGACCAGCGAGCAACTGTGCCTGGCCTTGTCGGCCAACAACGGCGTCGCCCGTACCTGGGGTCAAGTACTCGGCACTTCCGATACCACTCCGGTTCGCGTGGTGTTCCGCTCCAACAGCAGCGGTACCTCGGAAATCCTCACCCGTCACCTGAACAACCGTTGCCCGTCGGTATTCACCTCCGTCAGCAGCACTTTCGCCAATGCCCACCCAGGTGCCGAGCCAGCTTCCTGGATCCCCGTCACCACCAGCGCCGCCATGGCCAGCACCGTGGCCTCCACCGCTGGCGCCATCGGTTATGTCGGCCCTGAAGATGTCGACGCCACCAACAACGCTGTAGTGGCTCGTGTCAACGGCCTGCTGCCTACAGTGGGCAACGTGCAGACCGCTCTGAGCACCATCGACCCTCCATCCACCGCCACCGACCGTGCCGACCTGACCAAGTGGGCTCCAGTACTGCCTAACCCGGCTACCGGCTACTCGATCGTTGGCTACACCAACTTCATCTTCGGCCAGTGCTACAAGGACACCGCGGACGTCACCTCGATCCGCACCTTCCTGACCAAGCACTACAACGCCACCTTCGCCAACAGCAACGACCAGGCGATCATCGACAAGAAACTGATCCCGCTGACTGCAAACTGGAAAACCGCTATCCGCGGTGCCTTCATTCCGCCAACCAGCGCCCAGGGCGTGAACAACGCCAGCGTGTGCAACGGTATCGGCCGTCCAGCCTGATCCAGGCCGAGGCCCGCAACACCGATCGGCAACGGCGCAAGCCGTTGCCGATTTTTTCTTCGCGCGAATTTCAAGTTGCCATGGGTCATCCCGGGCAACAGAGGGAATTGCCATGTCCAGATATCTGTTGATCGCCCTGGCCGGGGCCTTGACCGGCCTCTGTAGCGCTGCGGCCTCGGCCGCTCTCGACGGCGGCGGTTCGTACCTGATGCAAGGTTTCTACAACACCCCGGGCGTATTACCGTCGACAGCCGGGGCCTATCGAGCCGCAGGCAGCGGGGCCGGCAAGAAGGCGCTGCTGATCAATGACAGCCAGGCACTGACCCCGGGCTCCTCTGTGCCGTTTTCCGTGGACTACGCCATCAGCGAATCACGGCTGACCGTCAACGAGCTTGCGGAATACCGCAGTAACCACCAGGTACCGGGGGCCGTTGCCGGCTCGGCGGCGGACTGGGGCCCGCTGATCCAGGTCCCGGTGGCTATCACCTCGGTGGCGATTCCTTACCGGGTGCGCTTGGCCAGCGGCCAGCCGGTGACCGATCTGGACCTGAACGGCGGCATGCTCTGCGGCCTGTTTTCCGGCGCCATCACCACCTGGGACCAGATCAACCCGGCCTATTCGCGCACGCCGGTAAAGGTGATCTACCGCGCTGATCGCGCCGGTACCAGCGAGATCCTTACGCGCCACCTCAACAGCCTCTGTCCTCAGGCCTTCAACATCGGCAACCTGTTCGTTTCGGCTCACCGGGGGCCGCTGCCCGGGCACTGGCAGGCGGTGAGCAGCGATCAGGCGCTGCTGGCCGGGGTCGCCGCCAACGAAGGCGCCATCGGTTACTCGGGCCCCGCGGCCCTGGATATCACCAGCAACGCCCAGGTGGCGCGGGTCAACGGCCTGTTGCCACCCACCACGAGCACTCCAATCAGCCTGACGCAGATAGCGCCGCCGGCCACCGCCGTCGATCGTGCCGACCCGCACAAATGGGCACCGGATATCGCCAATCCGGCTTTTGGCTATGCCATGGTCGGCTACAGCTACCTGATCTTCAGCCAGTGCTATCGCGACCCGCAGGACGCCGCCGCCCTGCGGATTTTTCTGGTGCGCCACTTCAGCCCGAGCGCTCAGACCAACAACGACACCCGGTTGATCGCACAGCACCTGATCCCTCTGGACGCGGTCTGGAAAAGGGCCGTGCGCGACAACTTCCTGCTCACTACCAGTCTCCTGAGTCTGAATAACCCCAACGTCTGCAACGGTATCGGCCGTCCGCTCTGAACCCACAGGTGGATGAAGTTTTCATGACAAAGGTTCGGTGCCGGCCGGCGCCAACCGCCTATTACCTGAGCGCTCCGTCCGTGACAGCGGGCGGGCCGCCGACCTATTTCGCGACTGTGTAAAAGGATAAGTGAGCGATGCGCCTCGGTAAGCCCAACCCTGTTCTGAAGTCCGCAAGCCACTGCGAGGCGTTGCCTGTCCTGCATCTCAAGCCCTTGGCCCATGCCATTGCCCTGTTGCTGGTGGCGGGCAGTGCCCAGGCCGAGACGGCGTTCAGCGCCGGCTGGTTCGCCAGCAAGGGCGCGGCGCAGCAGGCGGCGGGCGCCGGCGGGGTAGCGGGCAGCTTGCCCAAGCCAGGTTCGCCTCCACCCCTGGCCCAGCAATTGAAGGCCAACCAGCAGTTGCAGCAGTCCTTGAGCAATGTCAGCAACACGGTGGCCGCTATCGCCGCGCAGCAGGCGGCTCAGGCGGCCGGGCGGCGCTCGGCCCTGGTGGCGGCCTCGAGCATTCCCGATGGCCTGGGCGAGGGCGGGCTCAAGGTCGACGAGAATACCCTGACCAAGGGCTGGACCAATGCCAGGAACCCGGTGCAGACCCAGGCCGACGGCAAGACCACGGTGAGTATCGGTCAGACCGCGGACAAGGCCATTCTCAATTGGGAAACCTTCAACGTCGGGCGCAACACCACGGTGGATTTCCAGCAGCAGGCTGACTGGGCGGTGCTCAACCGGGTCAACGATCCGCAGGCGCGACCGAGCGAGATCCAGGGCCAGATCAAGGCGGCCGGCACGGTGATGCTGGTCAACCGTAACGGGGTGATTTTCAGCGGCAGCAGCCAGGTCGATACCCGCAACCTGGTGGCCGCCGCCGCGACCATCAGCGACAGCCAGTTCCGCGAGCGCGGGTTGTATGTCGACAGCAGCGGCTCGCAGCCGACCTTCACCGACGCCGCTGGCAAGGTCCAGGTGCAACAAGGCGCGCTGATCCAGACCCGGGCGCCGGGAGTGTCCACCGAGTCCGGCGGTTATGTCCTGCTGCTAGGCAGCGAGGTGGATAACGCCGGTAGCATTGTTACGCCCAAGGGCCAGGCGACCCTGGCCGCTGGCGACAGCTTTTATATCCGTAGGGGTGCCGGCACCGCCGGTAATAGCACTTCGACCACCCGTGGCAACGAGGTGGCCAGCACCCGCAAGGCCGGCAGCCAGGCCGGCAAGGTCAGCAACAACGGCCTGATCCAGGCCGCCACCGGCGATATCACCCTGACCGGGCACCAGGTGCAGCAGAACGGCGTGGCCCTGGCCACCACCTCGGTGGACAGCCGCGGCACCGTGCACCTGCTCAATTCGGCCAGCGACAGCAGTTCCAGCGTGACCCTGGGCCAGGGCAGCCACACGGCGATTCTGCTGGACGCCGCCAGCGGCACCGCCCTGGACAGCCAGCGTGCCGCGGGCCTGGCCGGGATGGGGGGGCAGGGCAACAACATCGGCGGCGCCTTCGACAACCTCAGCAGCGTGGTCGACCGTACCGACCAGTCGCGGGTGGAGATCGTCAGTGGCGGCAGCGTGGACTTCCAGTTCGGTTCCAGCACCCTGGCCACCGGTGGCCAGGTGGCGGTCAGCGCCGGCCAGCGCAGCCTGGTGCGCGACGGCGCGGTGATCGATGTGGCGGGTGCGGTCGGGGTCAAGGTGGCCATGGAGGCCAACAGCGTCAAGGTCAATATCCAGGGCAACGAGCAGCGCGATGCCGCCGGCAACCGCGACCAGGGCAGCCTGAACAACAACGATGTGTGGGTCGATGTGCGCGAACTGGTCTATGTGCCGGCCGGGACCAACGGCTATGCCACGGATCGCTGGTACACCGGCGGCGGCCTGCTGGAGGTCGGTGGCTACCTGGGGACCCAGGCCCATGGGGTGGGCGAGTGGATGGCCCAGGGCGGTACCCTGACCTTCACCGGGCGCGATGTGGTGACCCAGGCCGGTTCGAGCATCAACCTGTCCGGCGGCACCCTCGATATCCAGGGCGGCCTGGTGCGTCAGACCTGGCTCAAGGGCCCGCAAGGGCGTCTCTACGAGTTGTCCCGGGCACCGGGCGACATTCTCTACAGCGGTATCTACAAGGGGTATGAGGACAACAGCCCACGCTGGGACCAGACCGATTACTACTACAGCCCGCTGATCGCGCCGCAGCAGCGCTACGAAGAGGGTTATAGCGTCGGCCGCGATGCCGGCAAGCTGGTGGTCGGCACCGGCAGCGCGGTGCTCGAAGGCCAGTTGCTCGGCAACACCTACCAGGGCGAGCGCCAGGCCCTGGCCGCCCAGGCCGGGCTCGATGGCTACGACCAGGCACAGAATGCCGTGGCCCGTGGCGCGCAGTTGATAGTCGGCGACTACCGCCCGTTCTGGCAGAAGGACAGCGGCACCCTGCAAAACACCCTGCAGGCCACCGACAGGACCCTCAAGCAAGTGATCCTGGCCCCGGGGCAGGTCGCTGAGGCCCTGGCCATCGAACTGAACTCGGCCCTGGGCGAGCGCCAGGGGCAACTGCGCCTGGACACCGAGCAGCTCAACGGCTTCGCCCTGGGCGCGGTGCGGATCGCTGCCTATGAGAGCGTGACGGTTGACGGCGACCTGCAGGTCGGGCCGACGGGGGAGATTGCCCTGCACGGTCCGCAGGTACGGGTCAATGCCGGGTTGACCAGCCATGGCGGGCGCATCGCCTTGGGCAACGTGCTGCTGCAGAGGCCCGCGTCGACAGCCGCCTTGGTGGATACGCTGATCGGCTCCACTGCCGGTCCCATGGCCAGCCTGGTGCTGAGCGAGGGCGCGCGTCTGGACACCAGCGGGTTGTGGAGCAACCTGTTGCTGGCGCCGCAGGACAACAGTGGCCTGGCCTTTGTCAACGGCGGCAGTGTGTCCCTGCGCAGCCGTGGCGACCTGACCCTGGCCGCCGGCAGCCAGGTGGATGTCAGCAGCGGCGCGGCGCTGCTGGTGAACGGTAGCCTGCGCGGTGGCAAGGGCGGTGACCTGACCCTGGCGGCCAATGCCGGCACCAGCGTAGGCAATGGCGTCCTGACCCTGGATGGTCAGCTCAAGGGCTATGGAGTGAGTGGCGGTGGCAACCTGAACCTGCAAGCGAGCAAGGTGCAGATCGGTGGCGCAGCGGCGCCCGACGCCGCGACCCTGGTCCTGGCCAGCGACTTTTTCGGCAAGGGCTTCGGCGCCTACGAGATCATCGGCAACCAGGGACTGAAAGTCGCCGAGGGCGCCCAGGTGGATGTGCGGGTACCGGTCTACGCCCAGGCTGCCGGGACGGCCAGTGTCGCCACCGGCGAACCGGCCGCCAGCGCCCTACAGCTGTGGCTGCCGGAGCAATATCAGGAGGACCCGGCCAAGGGCCGCCTGAGCCAGCGCACTGGTGCCAGCCTGACCCTGCAGACCGGGGGGCTCGATTCCAGTGCTGCCGATATCGCCAGCGTGGCCCTGGATATCGGAGAGGGCGCCACCGTGCGGGTGGACAATGGCCAGTCCATCGCCTTGCGCGGGATCGGCCAGATCAGCGTCGATGGCCACTTGATCGCCCAGGGCGGCAAGGTCTCGATCAGCGCCACGCGGATGCCGCAGGTGGACACCGACGCCTTGACCACGACTCATCAGCGCTCGATCCTGCTGGGGAGCAATGCCCTGGTGGATGTTTCCGGGTATGTGGTCAGTGCCCTGGATGTCCAGGGCCGGCGCTACGGCAAGGTCGGCGACGGTGGCAGCATTGTCATCGGCGGTGCCCTGGACCCGGCCACTGGCCGTGCGGCGGCGCCGGATCTGTTCGTGCAGCTCAAGACCGGTTCGCGCCTCGAGGCTTCCGGCGCCCAGGCCGTCCTGGATATCCGGGGCGCCGGTCCGATGACCCTGGCCAGCAATGGCGGCAGTCTCAGCCTCAGCTCGCTCAATGGCCTGTACCTGGACGGCGACCTGCGCGCCGCCTCCGGTGGCCAGGGAGCGGCGGGCGGCAGCCTGACGGTGGCCTTGGAGACCGCTGCCTATGATAGTGCCCAGTTGGGCAGCGATGCGCCCCTGGCGCCGCGGGAACTACTGATCAGCCAGCGCCGCCGGTCCCTCGACGACGCGGCTTCCGGGGCGTTGGCCTATGGACAGGGCAATCTCAGCGTGGAGCAGGTCGACGCCGGCGGCTTTGGCAACCTGACCCTGCTGAGCAACGGCCAGATCAGTTTCGACGGCGATGTCGATCTGGCCCTGGGCCAGAGCCTGCAGTTGTATTCGGCTTCCCTGGGCCTGGCCGAAGGCTCGGCGGCCGATACCCGGGTCAGGCTCAGCGCGCCTTACGTGCGGTTGGCGGAGGCTGCCCGGAACAATAACGGCTCCCCGGGGTTGACGGTGCCCGTGGTCCGCGGTGGCAGCTCGACCCAGGCGACCCAGGCGCAGTTGGTCGTGGTCAGCCAGTTGCTGGATATCCGCGATGAGGTCAACCTCGGTTCCCATGGCAACATCAACCTGCGCAGTGGCCAGTTGCCGCTGGACCAGCGCGGCTTCGCCACGATGGATGTGCGCAGCGCCGGGGACATGCGCATGTTGCGCCCCACCGGCAATATCTCCGTCACCCGCCTGAATACCCCAGGCGACCTGAACCTGACGGTGGCGCAGCTCTACCCGGAGACCCTGGCCCGTGCCGAGATCCGTGCCCGCCACCTGAGCATCGGCCGCAGCAGCGCCCAGGACCCCGACGTGCCCTATTCGGCCTATGGCAGCCTGCTGCTGTCCGCCCAGAGCATCGACCAGGGCGGGGTGGTTCGCGCGCCCCAGGGCAGCCTGGTGCTGGGCTTCAGCAATGGCCCGCAAGATAACAGCTCAATCATTCGCCTGCTGCCCGGCAGCCTGACCTCCCTGAGCGCGGTGGGGCTGGTGATGCCCTTTGGCGGTACGGTGGACGGCCAAGCCTGGACCCAGGACGGCAAGCCGCTGGGCGAGAGCATACTCAATCCCTTCCTGGGTTCCGACTGGCTGACCCTGACGATGTTGGGGCAGTCGATTGATGTCCAGAACGGTGCCGTGGTGGATTTGTCGGGCGGTGGCGAACTGACCGGCGCGGGCTTTGTCTCCGGGCGTGGCGGTTCCACCGATGCCCGTTTCAACCCCTTGGTGCAGATCGGCGCCGACGGTCGTTTCAGCCTGCCGGGGCTGGCCAGCAATCCGGTCTACGCCATCGTGCCCGGCAGCCAGGCCGGTTATGCCCCTGGCGCCGGACAGAGCGGCGCCCTGGACCCGCTGATCGGCCAGCAGATCACCCTGGAGGCCGGGGTACCGGGAGTGGCGCCGGGGGTCTATACCCTGTTGCCGGCGAACTACGCGCTGCTGCCGGGGGCGTTCCGGGTCGAGCTCAACGGCGGCGCCGGCCTGGCCGCCCAGCAGCCGGGCCTGGCCATGGCCAATGGCTCCTGGAGTACCTCGGGGCGCTTGTCGGTCCTCGGCACCGGGATCCAGGACAGCTTGTCGCGCCAGGTGATCCTGACCTCGGCCGATGTGCTGCGCCGCTATTCCCAATACAACGAAACTTCCCTGGCTCAATTCCTCGTCAGCGACGCGGCGCGCCTGGGCATTCCCCGCGCCGCCCTGACCGCCGACGCCAAGGGCCTGACCCTGAATCTGCTGCAGAACCAGACCGGGCAACCGTCCTTCACCTATGCCGGCACCAGTCGCTTCAACCCGGACAAGGGCGGCTACGGTACCGTCGCCAGTGTGCTGAGCCAGAGCCAGAGTTCCCAGATGGAGATCGTCGCGGGCGGCCCCAGCGCGGGCTTTACCGGCACCTCGATCGATGCGGCGCAGCTCAATGCCCTGGGCTCGGCCAGCCTGCGTATCGGCGGCACCGGTACCCGCCAGTATGGCCAGGGCGGCAATTACATCGCCTTCAGCTCCAACCTGACCGACCTGACCCTGCGCTCGGGAGCCCTGTTGTCGGCACCCGAAGTGATGCTCCTCAGTGGCATGACCATAGGTGGCATCGTGGTGGAGCAGGGCGCCGGGATCGATACCCTGGGGCGCGGCGCCAGTGCCTACGATTCCCGCGATGGCTTTATCTACGACCCCGGCAGGACCAGCCTGCTGGCGGTGTCCAACGGCTGGCTCGATCTGCTGCCGCCGACCCCGGCGCAGAACGGCCAGGTGGGGCCGGGCAGTATTCGCATCGGCAGCTGTGCCGGCAGTTGCAACGGCGTGACCCAGTTGTATTCCGAAGGCACCCTGGCCGCGGCCACCGATAACCTGTTCGAACTGGGGGACGAGGTGCGTTATGGCACCCGCAACCTGACCTTGGCGGTGGGTGGGGTCAATGTCGGCAGCAGCCAGAGCCTGGCCGAGGCCGCCGCGGGCAATACCCTGGCACCGGGCCTGACCCTCAACCAGCAGGTGCTCGACCGGCTGCTGCGCGGCGACCGCGAGCGCGGTGCGCCGGCCCTGGAGACCCTGACCCTGAATGCCCGGGATTCGCTGAACTTCTATGGCTCGACGCAGTTGAGCACCCTGGATCCGGTCACCGGCAAGTCCAGCCTGAGCAACCTGATCCTGGGCACGCCGGCGATCTACGGTCATGGCGGCGCCGAGGACGTGGCCAGCATCCGCACCGCCAACCTGATCTGGAACGGCACGGCGGGGCTGCCGGGCACGGTGATCAACCAGGGCGCGGGCACTGGCAGCGGTCGCCTGGAACTGGCCGCCGAGCGCATCGAGTTCGGCTACGGCCCACAATCGCAGCCCGACAGCCTGGCCTCCTTCGATCGCCTGGCCCTGGGTTTTGCCAGGGTCGACCTGCGTGCCAGCCAGCGCCTGACCGCCAACCACAAGGGCAGCCTGGCGGTCTACCAGAGCCAGGGGGCCTACGAGAGCGGCAAAGGCTACAGCTACAGCGGCGGCGACCTGAATATCCTCACCCCGTTGTTGACCGGTGAGGCTGGTTCGGTGAACCGGATCAAGGTCGGTGGCGATATCCGTATCTCCGGTGGTGGCGCCGTGCCGGGGCCGATCAACACCCTGGGCGGCGAGCTGGCGCTGGAGGGGCGCAGCATCAGCCTGGACACCGCGGTGGTGCTGCCCAGCGGCAAGCTGAGCCTGCTGGCCGAGCGCGACCTGGTGCTGGCGGACAATGCCCGGCTGGACCTGGCCGGGCGCACCGTGCCCTTCAATGACCTGAACAAGTACAGCTGGGGCGGCGATGTGATGCTGGAAAGCCGCGGCGGCGATATTCGCCAGGCCGTCGGCTCGCGGATCGACCTGTCGGCGCAGAACAACAAGGCCGGGACCCTGAGCGCCATTGCCCTGGATCCGGAAGCGGGCCAGGTGGCGCTGTTGGGGGCGATCCTCGGTGGCAGTTCCGGTCATTACGATGCCGGCGGCACACGGGTGCCGTACAAGGCCGGTGGGGTGGATATCCGCGCCCAGGGCGTGGGCGATTTTGCGGCCCTCAACCAGCGCCTCAACGAGGGCCAGGTCTATGGTGCGCGCAGCTTCCAGCTCAAGCAGGGCGACCTGCAACTGGGCAGCGAACTCAAGGCGGGAGAGATCAACCTGTCCCTGGACAATGGCCACCTGACGGTGCTCGGCACCGTGGATGCCAGCGGCGAGCAGGTCGGCAGCATCCGCCTGGCGGCGCGCAACGGCCTGACCCTGGGCGGGTCGGCGTTGCTCGATGCCCATGGCACGCAACTACGGGTCGACAGCTACGGCAAGATCATCGATGCACCGAACCGCGCGGTGGTCGAACTGACCTCGGGCGACGGCCGGCTGGTGCTGGCCGAGGGCAGCCGCATCGACCTGCGCCACGGCACCGCCGCGACCCTGGGCAGCCAGCCCGGGCAGCACGATGGTCAGGCCCGAGGCACCCTGGAACTCAATGCGCCACGGCTGGGCGGGGTCAGTGGCGGCGATATCGATATCGATGCCAGCGGCCGCCAGCAGATCAGCGGGGCCAGGTCGATCGCGGTCAATGGCATCTGGCGTTATGACGACAGTGACAGCGACGCCTTGCTCAAGGACGGCAGCGACGCCGCCAGCGGCAGGCCGTACCGGGTAATCGACCAGGCCTACATGAACCTCAAGCACGACCAGAGCACCGCCTTCATCGACGCGGCCCTGGCCAATACCGGGCTGCTCGACGGCAAGCTGGCCGGCCTGACCGCGGGCGGTTATGGCGATGCCCTGCACCTGCGCCCCGGGGTGCAGATCAGCAGCGAGCGGGACGTGGTGATCCAGGGCGACCTGGACCTGTCCGGCTACCGCTATGCCAGCCTCAATCCGCACTTTGCCAGGACCGCGGTCTACGGTTCCGGCGAGACTGGCAGCCTGGCGATCCGCGCCGCCGGCAACCTCGAAGTGCGCGGCAGCGTCACCGATGGTTTTACCCCGCCGCCCGCCACCCCGGACGACGCCGGCTGGGTATTGTTGCCCGGCAAGCAGCCGTTTGGCGGCGAGTTGGTGGTGCCGGGCCTGGGCGTGACCCTGGCCGATGGCACGCTGTTCCTGGGCGGCAAGACCCTCAACTATGACTTGCCGATCAAGGCCACCACTTTCGCCAGTGGCGTGGTGCTGCCCACCGAGGGCCGCCTGGCGCAGGCGCTGACCCTGGATGCCGGCAGCGTGTTGCGCGGCGATGTACGCGCCGCCGACGGCAGCCTGCTATACGCCGCCGGCACCTTGCTGGAACAGGCCGTGACCCTGCCCGTGGGCACCCGGCTCGGTGCCGGGACCCTGTTGACCAGCCGTACCGCCTTGCAGGCCATGCTCTGGCCCAAGGGCGTGGCGCTGCCGGCGACCCTCGATCCGAGTAGCGGCCAGCAGGACACTTATGCCCTCAATGGCGACCTGGCGCTGAAAGCCGGTGCGCTGATCCCGTCACAGACCGACGTCAAGCTGCCCAACGGTGCCTTGTCGGTGGCCCTGCGTCCGACCGATGGCGAAAGCCAGGGACGCAACTGGGCGATCGCCGGGTTGTTGCCCGAGGGCTCGCAATCCTGGTCGCTACGCCTGGTCAGCGGCGCCGATACCTCGGCGGCCGATACCCGCAGCGTCAAGCCCCGGGTGGTCGATGGCCAGTTGATCCTGGCCGATACCCATTATTCGCTGTTCCGGGACCGCGAGATCGTTCCCGGCAAGCCGGGAGGCAACTGGGTCTGGGGACCTGAGGCAGAGGGTCCGGACTGGAGCTGGTTGGGTGGCGTGGTGGGGCAACCGCTGTCGCCGGAAGACCTGGCTAACGGTTATTGCGACTGGGCTCCGGGACTCTGTGAATTCAAGCCCAGTGTCGATAGCTGGGTCTGGGGGCCTGAAGTGGAAAGCCCGGACTGGAGCTGGTTGGGTGGGGTAGTGGGACAGCCGCTGTCACCGGAAGATCTGGCTAATGGTTATTGCGACTGGGCTCCGGGACTTTGCGTCTTCAAGCCCGGTGAGCCAGGCGAACCCGACAAGCCTGGAGAAGTGATCGCGGTGCGCGCCATGGCGCCGATCTTCAGCGTGCTGCGCACCGGTACTGGCGACCTGGACCTGATCGCCGGTGGCGACCTGAGCATGCAATCGGTCTTCGGCGTCTATACCGCAGGCACCCAGTCCCCGGCCATGGGCGCGGGTTTTGCGGCAACCCGCGGCGTGGGCAGTGCCGGCACGGTGCTGGGTGGGTACAACAGCCTCCCGCTGTACGGCAATGCCAACTACAAGGCCGGTTTCGACGAGCAGGTGGCGGCCTATGAAAAACTGGTGACGGGCGCGGATCTCTACCAGGCCTGGTACCCGGAGCAGGGCGGCAACCTGTTGCTGTCGACGGCGGGTAGCCTGCGCGGCGATGCCCTGGGCAGTACCTGGGACCAGAGCGCGAACAGCACAGCCCTGTCGAGTGCCGGTACGGGCAACTGGCTATGGCGCCAGGGCAGCGGCTCGGCGGCGCTGGACCAGGCCGTCCCGACCGCCTGGTGGATTAACTTCGGTACCTATGTCACCCCGACCGTAGGCGCGCCCATGCCCCAGGTCACCGGCTTCACCGGAGTCGGCACCCTGGGTGGAGGCAATCTGGACGTCCGGGTCGGCACCGATGCCGGCACCCTGCTGCGCCGTGGCAACCGCGATATGACCATGCCGCGTAGCGAGGCGCTGATCCTGGCAGTGGGCAGCACCGGGCGGGTGACCGCTGATGGCAGCCTGGCCCTGACCGGGGGCGGCGACCTCAAGCTGAATATCGGCGGCAGCCTCAACCCTTCCCTGGACGCTCGGGCTTCCAGTGTTGGCAGCGGGCCCGCGGTGGGGCAGAACCATGAGTTGAACGGCGCCCTGATCAACCTGCGGGGCAATGTGCAGGTTGATGCCGGGGCCCTGGGCGGCATCAAGCAGAGTTTCGGCCGCTTCAGCCTCAACCAGGACGCCAGCGAAGTGCGGGCCTATGATCCGTATTCGGCCTCGGTGGCCAGTGCCACCGGTGGCCTGGTGATCATTCCCGGCGATGCCACGGTCAGCCTCGCCACCCGTGGCGACCTGGTGCTCGGCGGTGCGGTCGACCCAGGCCGTACGCGGCAGCACAATACCTCGGCGTTCAGCCTGGACGGCACTGCCTACCTGGGCGGCGGTAGCGGCTGGTTTTCGCTCTGGACCGAGCATACCGCCATCGACCTGTTCTCGGCGGGGGGCAACCTGACGCCTTCGACCCAGGCCGGCGAACTGGCCATTGGCAGCAATGACACGCCACGGGCGCAACTCGATACCTCGCCCACCGACGGGCGCTTTATCTATCCGTCGATCCTGCGGGCCGTGGCCCCGGGCGGCAATCTGTACTACGGCTCTTCGGCGCTCTACACAGGCAGTGGCACTGGCAGCGGCCAGAAAAACTCGCCTTACTCCCTGGTACTGGCGCCTTCGCCTAACGGTCAGTTGCAGATGCTGGCCGGCGGCTCGATCTTTGCCGGTGGTTATGCGCTCAACCAGTCCGGGGCCGACAGCCGTCTGTTGCCAACGCCGTTCGCGCCGGCCTTCGAAGGGCGCAGCGACGGGCGTTTGCTGGTGAGCAATCTCAGCCCCGATGGTTTGTCTTCCCTGCAAGGCATGGGCGGCTTCCCGCTCTTCGCCTTTGGCGGCGACACCCTGACCACCCTTGGCGGCCGACGGGATCCGGCGCGTTTCTATGCCATGGCCGGCGACTTGCTGGGCATACGCTCGGGTGAGCAACTGAACTTCAGCGCTTCCGGCTCGCGCCCGGGCCAGACCTGGTACGACGCGGCCGCGCCGGTGTGGATGCTGGCCGGCCGGGATATCGTCAACAGCGGCACCCAGCTGGGGCAGGCGACGACCATCGTGCCGTTGCTGGGTGGCGGTTCGAGCAGCGGCAACCTGTTCGTGCACAGCGATCCGCTGGATATCTCCCTGGTCTCGGCCGGGCGCGACATCCTCTACAGCAGCTTCAATGTCGCGGGGCCCGGCCTGCTGCAAATCAACGCCGGGCGCGATATCCGCATGGAAGACAAGGCTTCGATCACCAGTCTCGGCGCCCTGGCGCCGGGCGACAACCGGCCGGGGGCGAGCATCGTCCTGCAGGCGGGGGCCGGGGCCAGTGGGCCGAACTACACCGCCTTTGTCTCGCGCTACCTGGACCCGGCCAACCTGGCCAGCGACAGCGCTTCCCTGGCGGCACAACCGGGCAAGGTGGCCAAGACCTACGAAACGGAATTGGCCAGCTGGTTGAAGCTGCGCTACGGCTTCAGCGGCAGCGACGAGCAGGCCCGGGCCTATTTCGCCGGCTTGCCGGCGGTGGAGCAGGGGCTGTTCGCGCGCCAGGTGTATTTTGCCGAACTGCGCGCTGGCGGCCTGGAGTACAACCAGGTCGACGGCCCGCGCCAGGGCAGCTACCTGCGCGGACGCAACGCCATTGCCGCGCTATTCCCGGACACCGATGTGGCCGGCAACCCGATCGTCTACCAGGGCAATATCACCCTGTATGGCGGCGCCGGGGTGCACACCAATGTCGGCGGCGATATCCAGATGCTCACCCCGGGCGGGCAACAGGTGTTTGGCATCGAGGGCGAGGCGCCACCGTCCACGGCGGGGGTGATCACCCAGGGCCAGGGCAATATCCAGCTGTACTCCCAGGGCAGCATCCTGCTGGGCCAGAGCCGGATCATGACCACCTTCGGCGGTTCGATTCTCGGCTGGTCGGCCGAAGGCGATATCAACGCCGGGCGCGGCTCGAAAACTACCGTGGTCTATACCCCGCCAAGGCGTGTGTATGACAACTGGGGCAACGTGACCCTGTCGCCGTCGGTGCCGAGCACTGGGGCCGGTATCGCCACGCTGAACCCGATTGCCGAAGTGCCGCCGGGGGATATCGACCTGATCGCGCCCCTGGGCACCATCGATGCCGGCGAGGCGGGGATCCGGGTCTCGGGCAACGTCAATATCGCCGCCTTGCAGGTGGTCAACGCGGCAAACATCCAGACCCAGGGCAAGTCCTCGGGGATACCGGTGGTGGCGTCGGTCAATACCGGGGCCCTGACGTCGGCCAGTTCGGCGGCGTCGTCGGCGACGCAGGCCGCCGAGGATGTGGCGCGCCAGCAGCAGGCGGCGTCGCGGCAGAATATGCCGTCGGTGTTTAGCGTGCAGGTGCTGAGCTTCGGCCAGGAACGCCTGGCGCCGACCCAGGATGGCGCCAGCCGGGCCAACCCCGGTTACAACCCGGACAGCCCGGTGCAGGTGCTGGGCGCCGGGCCGCTGAGCGATCAGGCGCGGCAGCAGTTGACCGAGGAGGAACGGCGGCAACTGACCTTATAGGTTCTCTCGTGGTACCAAGCCTCGGGGTGATCGTTGATCACCCCTTTTTTTTGCCTGCATCTGTAGGAGCGGCTGGTCACCGCCTTTGCGCCGATTCATGGTTCAGGTAGTGGCAATTTAATGGCATTGCGCATTATTCTGCGTCACCCGAATACGCCTGGGGGCGTCGGGCGGCCTTATTTTCTGAATCAGAACTGGATGGATGCCAATGACTGAAGTCGTCATGAAATACCTGAAACTCGCTGGTTTGCTGCTGGCGACCACGACCTTGTTCGGCTGCGCCACCAGCCGTTCGGTGGTAGATATCGACGGGCCTGAAGTGGCCAGTGGCAACGGCCAGAAGGTGGTGATCAACGTGCTCGACGAGCGTCGTTTTGAAGCCGATCCGCGCAGTGCCGACATTCCTTCGCTGAAGAATGGCGAGATCAACGACAAGGCGATCACCGAGCGCGCGATTGCGCGCAAGCGCAATGGCTATGGCATGGGGTTGGGCGATGTGCTGTTGCCGGAGGGCGTCAAGGTCAGCACGCTGATTGCCAAGAGCATCGGCGCAGCCTACGGCAAAGCCGGTTATCAAGTGGTGCCGAGCACCGAGCAGGCGCCGGATGCCAGGACAATCACCGTGCATGTGGTCGAGTTCTGGTCATGGATGTCGCCGGGCGCCTTCTCCGTTGCGGTGAACAACAAATCGCACCTGAAGGTGGACACCGGTAGCGCGTCCTCGCCTGTCGAGGTCAAGACCTTGAAACGCGAAGGTATGCAGATGATTACCGAGGATGACTGGAAACTGATCACTGAGTCTGGCTTGCAGGCCATCAGCGAGTCCATGGCCAAGCAACTCTGAATCCAGGGTTGTTCAACTGCCGGGCGCCCGCATGCTGATGGGGCCCCGAGCGCTTACTTCCCTGACGCTTGCTCTGTAGCCGCTGCCGCAGGCTGCGATAAGGTCCGAAGGACCTTCAGCGGTCTTGAAACCGTCACAGCCATTCGGCCGATCGCAGCCTGCGGCAGCGGCTACAGGTGTGCGGTGTCAGGCCTGCAGGCGCCAGCCCATGACGTCGAGCAGGTCGCAGCTGTCGCGCAGCAGGATGGCGCTGGCGTTGGCCAGGTGTTGCAGGTCGGCGCTGTCGGCGTCTTTCAGGTCGAGGCGGGCGAGGCTTTCCAGCACTTGGGTGACAGCCAGCAGGCGCGCTGCGCTGTTGGCGTGAAGGACGTCGAGTGGGGTGTTTTTGTCGATCAGCAGGCAGGGAATGAGGCTGTCGATGCCCGTGAGGGGGATGTATTGCTTGTTCATGGGGTACTCCTTTGCGGATGAGAGGAGCTGCCGTCGTCGCCAAACGAAAGGGTGGCAGCTGCACGCAGGTTGGCGAACCGATCATCCACAAATCGGCAGATCCGAAGATCTCCCGCGCGCAGCCGCCATAAAAGATCGCCGCGAACATAAAGGCTCGACGGCAAAGATTGCAAGCGTGACTGCTTGTAGATGAATGGCCAGGTCGCCAAACCCGGTCGCCTTATGGGCGAGCAAGGACTATAGGGCGTGGTTTGCGCAGCAAACAAGTCAGCACTTTCTGCAAGTTGTGTAGGGCCAATCGCTGCCCGTCGCCCTTTGTTTTGCGCGGGTTTCAGAGGGGCAACCTTTTCAGGATCGCCTGATTCAGCCGCCTGATATTCGCCGCTACGTTCGAGGCAAATTCCTCATGGAGAACGTAGCCATGGCCTTTGTCATCAGGGAAGGCGACCCCACCACAACCGGCGGCAAGGTCATTGCCGGATCAGCCACCACCTTTGTCGTGGACCAACGAGTCGCCCGCATTGCCGACCCGGTGTGGTGCCCGGTGTGCCAGACGGTGGGCTATATCGCCGAAGGCCATCACACCTGGGCGGATAACCACCAAGCCACGGCGGTGGAGGGTGGCCTTGTGCAGTGTGGCTGCCCGACCGGGGCCAACCGCCTGATCGCTACTCAGCGGACGGTCTGCTCCGGGAATCAACCGACCATCCCGCTCGACAGCGATTACATCGGGCCCGCGGTGATCAATACCCAGCGATGGGCCGACGCCATTCACAAAGGCTACCCGCAAAACGAGTTTGCCGATGCGGTGCCACGGGATCGGGTGCGCGGCCTGACCGTTGCTCATGGCGAGATCGTTTCTCCGCCGCTGTCTGTGCAGGACACGCAGCATTTGGTGGAGCCGGGTTTTCATATCGTGCAAACGCCGATGAGTCGGGCTGCGCTGGAGACGGTGCTGTTCGGCCAGGCCGATGAGGCTGTGCTGGAGAAATTCCGCCGGCTCAATCCTCAGCTATCGAGTCCTGCCAAACCTGGCCAACTTGTTGTGCTCAGTCATCCCGACAACTATCAATGCACTCAGGAAGAAGCGTTGCTGATGGAAGCAGCGGAGAAGGTCAGTGCGGCCTTGGCGTCCATGAGCGATGAGGAGGCGGCCTTTATGCTCAAGTATCGGGCGCAGGTTGAGTCAATACTTTCTTATGGCTCGACTGCTTTAGGCGTCGGTACCGTAGCAGCGGGTAACCACATAGAGGGGCTGAAAAGGACGCTGCTGGATGTCGAGGCGCTCCATCAGAAATTCTTTCTGCGGGATGGGCATTTGCGCAGCGTTGAGTTCTTCAGTGAAAGGAGAAAGCTGTTTGCACAACTGGATACCAACCTGACCTCCATTACGAAAATGAGTATTGCCTTCCCCGATCACCCGAGCCTTAAAAATGCGTTGGGGATTTCCAACCGCAGCCTGGTGCATCGTTGGACCCAGGCGGGCGCAGTGGGGCAGATACCCGGATATGCCACGCATATCGACGGTATTTCCAAGGCCTCCAAGGTGCTGAAATTGGGCGGTTGGATTGGAACGGCATTAGGCGGTGGAGCTTCGTATGTGAAGGTGCAGGATGTTTGCCAGGCGGGGAGCAAAGAGGCGTGTGAGAGGGTGAAGTTTACGGAGACAGGGAGCTTTTTAGGTGGAGTGGCTGGAGGGGTGTTTACGGGAATGGCTTTAGGTGTGGGCGTAGCTGGGGGTGTTTGTGCGGCTATCGGGGTTCCTAGCGCTGGCATCGGCAGCGTGGTGTGTGGTTTGGTAGTGGCCGGAGGGAGCTTTTATGCAGCCAGCGAGACCGGGGAGCTTTTTGGCGAGTATTCCGGAAATATTATTTACGAGGTGGGGAAATGAATAAGGTCAGCACTGCAGATCTGGTGCTTGTCTCTTTTGGTGGGGCGACCTTTCTCGGGATGTTCGTTGTAATGGGGATCTATCTTTATTGGGGATATACCCGCATGGACAGCATTATGGTGGGACTTAAGAACTGCTTGTTGGTTAATAGATATAAGTTCTATCTGTATATGGGGCCATGGGGGCGTCTCATGATGATAGGCGGGGTGGCAGGGTGTTTTGCTTTTTCCGGGTATTTAATAAAAAAGGGGCTGTTGAGTGCGGGCGATATAAATGATTTTCCTAAGCCGCTTAAAAGGAGGCTGATCCTGTCGCACTATATTGCGCTGGGGTTGATTGCCAGTCTTTTTATCGAGGCTATCGCAGTAAAAGTTATTAAAAACCAGCTTTGAAAAACAGAAGTGGGGGGGTTGGAGAATTGATTTATGAGAGAGTAAACACATGGTAATCACCACAGCGCATATTGTTCTGGGTGTGTTTATTGGAGTTACGTTTCTCGGAATGTTTACCCTGATTGGGTACTACTTCTATTTGGGCTATACCCGCATGGATAGCATTCTGGAGGCGGTCAAGAACTGCTCGCTGATCAATAGCTATCGGTTTTATCTATACATGGGGCCTTGGGGGAAATGATGATGGTGGCGGGAGTGGGCAACTGTTTGTTGTTCTCTAACTATCTCATCAAGCATGGCGCGTTGGACAAGGGGGATATCGAAAACTTTCCGGAGCCTCTCAAGGGGCGATTGCTGATGTTGCAGTACATCGGATGGGTTTTGTTGGCGAGTCTTTTTCTGGAGGTTATCGCAGTCAAAATTCTTAGAGGTCAAGTGCAACTATAAGGAAATATCGCTTCATGTTCGGTATGGAAAATGCCACCCTGCCTGATCAACTTCAGTAAACCGGCATGCAAGAATATCGCTGTATCCACCAGGTCATTTCAGACAAGGATAACCCATGACAGACCTCAAGCCCTCGCAACCGGGGGTTGCCGACGCTATTGCCTACAACCGGGCCTCTTCGGCCTTGCAGCGAGCATTTGCCTTGTTGCAGCAGCGTGTCTATCCCGAACCGGATGAGTCTGAACCAGCGGAAGTCGCACCGTTGCACGATCCTGTGTTCGAAGCGTTCTCGTTTTATATCTGCACCCACGACAGGGTGGTCAGCTATGCCGCTGTCGTCATGAAGACGATCGAGCATAGCGGCGACACCTTCTACATTGGCGGGCTCAGCTGTGTCATGACCGATCCGGATTGTCAGGGACAAGGCCTGGGGCTGAGGACTGTCGCCGCGGCCACCCGCTGCATGGAGCACAGCAATCTTGATATAGGTGTCTTCACCTGCGATCCACCCTTGGCGCGTTTCTATGCCCGGGCGGGCGGTTGGACGATTGCGCCGGATGTGGTCCTGATCGGCAACCGGAACCACGGAGCGTTGCGCAGCGATACGCTGGGGAAGGTCGTGCTGTTGCGGCTGTTTTCCGCGAAGGCCAGGGCGGCGGCGTCGGCATTGGCCAGTGGGGTCATCGATCTGGGCCTGCCGGACGGGCAGTTTTTATAGCGGCGATGGCGGTCGGCTGGGAGTCTCGTGTACTCCATCCAGCGCATCAGCGATGGTGCCGACGCCATCGCGGGCAAGCCTCGCTCCTACAGGTTCTCTGAGCCCCGATGAACGCGAGGCTCCAGCCTTTTTCGACTCGTCTCCTGGCGGGTCAGGGCTATCTGGGCCGGTTTCACGGGGCCCCGTCTTTCTTGGATATCCCCTATCCGATTCGAGTACCTGGTGCTCTCAGCGTTGTCATCGCGAACAAACCCCACCCTCTGGTGAATGAAGCTTTTGTGACAAAAGTTCGGTAGCACTTCGCCAGTCCCGTCATGGATATGTGACGCGCTTGAGGGGGCCTTCTGGCCACTTTTCTGAGCCGAGGCGGGACGCCGGGAGTGAGGTTATGGGGACTATGGAACGCTACGCGAAAGTGGGCATGCAGGAGCTGGATCAGCGGCTGTCGAAGATAGTCGAGGCCGCGCGCAAGAAGCCGGTATCGGTCTATCGCTACGGTGCGCCGTGGGTCTGGATCGTTTCCCAGGATGACTGGCAGGGCGCCTTGAAGGAGGTGTCGAGCTATATCCCGCCGGGCCATTCGCTGGTGTTGCTGCGTCCGCAGATCGACGCCTTGCTCGACCAGCACCGCGACATTCTCCAAGGCCTGGATGCCGAGCCCGGCATGCTCATCGCCCCTCGCACGGTGATGCACATCCTGCTGTTGCAGCTGCTGTATTCGGTGCCCGGCGAGCAGCAGTTGTACGAGCAACTCAATTACAACCTGCTGTTTCGCTGGTTCGTCGGCCTGGACCTGAACCAGAAGGTCTGGAGCCTCGGCGTGCTGAGCCGCGATATCGCCACGCTGTTGAACGACGCACGGGCGGTGCTGCTGATCCAGAAAATCATCGGTGAAGTGTTCTGTGGCGCCTTGCTGCAAATGCCCGAGTTCTCGTTGAACTTCGCGCTGCTGCACAGCTGGCTGGCCAAGCACGCCACGACATCGACCTTGAGCAATTGATGCGGCCAAACGCCGTACAGACGGCGACGGCGGTTTCGACGCGGTTCGACATTCTTGGAAATCTAGGGGGCGGTGTGGAGCATCTGTTCGATAGGGGGCGGCCGGGGCCGACCAGGCGCTGGCTGCCGGTGTGCGGCTGGCTGGCGCTGGTTGCGCTGAGCCAGCCGTTGTTGGCCGAGGAGGGCGGCCCGGTGGAAGGCGAACCGGTGCAAGGCAGCGCGGCGCCAGGCGAAGCCGCACCCGCGCGGCTGGTGGATGTGAATGAGTACTTCGTGCGCGGCAACACCGTGCTCGACGCCCGGGCCATCGAAGAGGCGGTGTATCCCTTCCTCGGCCCGCAGAAAGCCCTGAGCGATATCGAGGGCGCCCGCGACGCCCTGCAGAAGGTCTACCAGGCCCGCGGTTACCAGTCGGTGTTCGTCGAGCTGCCGGAGCAGAAGGTCGAGGACGGCATCGTCTACCTGCAGGTCAGCGAGACCAAGGTCGGGCGGGTGCGGGTGGTGGGGGCCAAGCATTATTCGCCGGTGGAAATCCGCGACGAGGTGCCGGCGCTGCAGGAAGGCGAGGTACCGGACTTCGCCAAGGTCCAGGGCCAGCTGGCGAGCCTGAACAAGACTCCCGGGCGCCAGGTCATGCCGCTGGTCCGCGAAGGCCAGCGCCCCGGCACCATGGACGTCGACCTGCAGGTGGAGGACCAGAACCCCTGGCAGGCCAGCGTCGGCTTGAACAACGACTACAGCGCCGACACCAAGCACCTGCGGGCGGTCACCAGCCTGGGCTACAACAACCTCTGGCAGCTGGGCCACAGCATTTCCCTGACCTATTTCACCGCACCCGAGGACCAGGACAACGCCAAGGTCTGGTCCGGTTCCTATACCGCGCCGCTGAATGAGCGCTGGAGCCTGCAGTTCGCCGGCTACAAGTCCGACAGCAACGTCGCCACCATCGGCGGCAGCAACGTGCTGGGCAAGGGCCATTCCTACGGCCTGTCGCTGATCTACAGCCTGCCGGCCAGCGGCAGCTGGGCCAATTCGTTCTCGGTCGGGGTGGATTTCAAGGACTTCGAGGAAGAGCTGAGCCTGGGCGGCGAAAGCGACAAGGTGCCGCTCAAGTACGCGCCGTTCACCTTCGCCTACAACGGCTTCCGCTACACCGAGACCTCCCAGCTGGGCCTGGGCCTGAGCCTGGTGGCCGGCACCCGCAGCCTGTTCGGCTACGGCAGCTCGGACGAAGACTTCGACTACAAGCGCTACCGCGCCAACCCCAGCTTCGCCGTGCTCAAGGGCGATCTGAATTACACCTACACCTTCGCCAACGACTGGCAGACCGCATCCAAGGCCGCGTTCCAGCTGGCCTCGGGGCCGCTGGTGTCCAACGAGCAGTTCTCCGCCGGCGGCGCCACCTCGGTGCGCGGTTACCTGGCGGCCGAGCGCACCAGCGACGACGGCTACCTGTTTTCCCAGGAGCTGCGCACGCCGTCCCTGGCCAAGTACCTGGGCGGTTATGTCAACGAATGGCGCTTTTACGCCTTCGCCGAAGGGGCCCAGATGTACCTGCGCGACGAGCTTCCCGACCAGGAGGCCGACTACAGCCTGGCCAGCGTCGGCCTGGGCACCCGCGCCAGCTTGAGTAAATGGCTTTCCGGCAGCCTGGATTGGGGTTACCCGCTGCTTGATGGACCGAACACCCAGAAACAGGACTCGCGCGTGCACTTCAGTGTGCAGGCGACGTTTTGATCTTTCACGGAGTAACTTTCATGCAGCGCTTACTGATTTCCCTGTTGATCTGCCTGGGCTTCGTGCTCCCGGCGACCGCCCAGGCGTGGTGGCAGGACGACTGGCACTACCGCAAGCAGATCTCCATCGACACCACGCCGCAAGGTGCGGCCATCAATCAGGCCCTGGGCCGCACTGCGTTGCTGGTGCGCCTGCACACCGGCAACTTCAGCTTCGACGGGGTCAAGGAAGACGGCTCCGACCTGCGTTTCGTCAGCGCCGATGACAAGACGGTATTCAACCATCAGATCGAAAGCTTCGACCCGCTGATGGGCATGGCCCTGGTCTGGGTCGATGTGCCGAACGTGGAGGGCGGCCAGCGCCAGGACATCTGGATGTACTACGGCAACCAGAAGGCCCCGGCCAGCGCCAACGGCCAGCTGACCTTCGACCCGAACTACATCGCCCTCTATCACTTCGACGGCGCCAACGGCACCCCGGCCAAGGACACCACGGCCTATGGCAACCACGCGCAGAACGCCACCGGCGCGAGCATCGACGGGGTCATCGGCCGGGCCTTGCAGTTCAACGGCCAGCCGCTGCTGTTGCCGGCCAGCCCGTCGCTGCAACACACCGCCGAGGGCGCCTTTACCTTCAGCGCCTGGCTGCGCCTGGACCAGGCCAGTGGCGAACAGTTGTTGCTGGCCCGGCGTGAAGGGACCAGCAGCCTGCTGATCGGGGTCAACCAGGGTGTGCCTTTTGTCGAGGTCGACGGCCAGCGCGCGGTGTCGACCCAGCCGCTCAATCCCGGGCAGTGGCAGCACCTGGCCCTGACAGCCCAGGGCAGCCAGCTGGCGCTATGGGTCAATGGCCGCGAAAGCGCCAGCCTGGCGGTGGCGCTGCCGGCGTTCAATTCTCCGCTGGCCATTGGCGCCGACCTGCCGCCGGCAGCGGGCGCCGAGGCCAGTGCGTTCCTGCCGTTCAACGGCGCCATCGACGAGCTGCGCCTGTCCAAGGTGGCCCGTCCCGCCGGCCTGCTGTTGGCCGATGCCGCGGCCCAGGGCGCCGAGTCGAAACTGGTGGTGTACGGCGTCGATGAAGAACAGTCGGGCTTCGGTTTCGGCAGCCTGGGTTTCTTGCTCAAGGCGGTGCCGGTGGATGCCTGGGTGATCATCGCGGTGCTGGTACTGATGATGTTCCAGTCGTGGATCATCATGATCCGCAAGAACCGCATGGTCAGCCGCGTCAGCAGCGCCAACCAGCTGTTCCGCGAGCAGTTCGCCCGGGTCGGCACCCGCCTGGAGATGTTCGCCGACGACCGCGAACTGGCCCAGCGCCTGGAGCATTCCTCGCTGTGGCGCCTGTACCAGGTGGCGGTCCAGGAGATCCGCACCCGCCGCGAGCAGGGCGCCGACACCTCGTCGGTCTCGGCGGCGACCATCGAGGCCATCCGCTGCTCCATGGACGGCGTGCGCACCCGCGAGAACCAGCAGCTCAGTTCCAAGCTCTCGACCCTGTCCAACGCCATCGCCGGCGGGCCCTACATCGGCCTGCTGGGCACGGTGCTGGGGATCATGGTGGTGTTCCTCGGCACGGCCATGGCCGGCGACGTGAACATCAACGCGATCGCCCCGGGCATGGCCGCGGCCCTGCTGGCCACCGCCATGGGCCTGTTCGTCGCGATCCCGGCGCTGTTCGGCTACAACCGGCTGATTACCCGCAACAAGGAAGTCAGCGCCGACATGCGGGTGTTCGTCGACGAGTTCATCACTCGCCTGGCCGAGCTGCATGGCGCCAGCCAGTCCAGTGAAGCCGCGCCCGCGCGCGTTCATAACGCCAGCGTGCCGGCCTGAGGAGAAACGTCATGGCTTCTGTGAACGCCTCCCACGACGACGATGACGACGCGGCAGTGGACAGCATCAACATCACGCCCCTGGTGGACGTGCTGATGGTGGTGCTGGTGATGTTCATCCTCACCGCCACCGCCCAGGTCTCCGGGATCCAGATCAACCTGCCCAAGGCCAGTGCCTCGGTGTCGCTGTCCGAGGCCAAGACCAAGGCGATCTCGGTCAACGACGGCGGCCAGGTATTCCTCGACGCCTACCCGGTGACCCTGGCGGAGCTGGAGGAACGCCTGCGCATGGAAAAGGCCCTGAACCCGGACTTCCCGGTGATCGTGCGCGGCGACGCCACGGTGCAGTACCAGAAAGTCATCGAGGTCCTGGACCTGCTGCGCCGGCTGGAGCTGTCCCAGGTCGGGCTGGTCACCGGCAAACCGAGCCAGGGCTGAGCCATGACCGCACAACAACCGATCCACCTGCCGCCCGTGAAGAACCGCACGGCGCCGCGCCTGCTCAAGTGGGGTGTGGGCCTGCTGCTGGGGGCCGGCGCCGCCTGGCTGTTCTGGCAGTGGGCCAACGACATGAGCGGGGTGCGCCGCGAAGCGCCCAAGGTGCCGACCATCATCCCGTTGCCGCCACCACCGCCACCGCCGCCGGAAAAACCCAAGGAGCCGGAGCCACAGGTCGAGGAGAAGGTGCCCGAACCGGAACCGACCCCGGAGCCGGAACAGGTCAAGCCCGAGGAAGAGGCGCCGCCGTCGCCGGTGGACGATCTGGCCAACCCGATGCAGATGGATGGCGATGCTCAGGCCGGTAGCGATGCTTTCAACATCGGCGCCGGCAAGGGCGGCGGCATGGCCGGCTCCGGCGGTGGGCGCCTGGGCAACGGCACCTACAGCCAGTTCCTGGCCTTCACCTTCCAGCGCGTGCTGCGGGAAAACCCGGACCTGCGCAACCAGGCCTTTTCGCTGCAAACCGACGTCTGGCTGAGCGCCGTCGGCGAGATCACCCGGGTCGAGCTGGTCAAGTCCAGCGGCAACCCGCAAATCGACACCCTGGTGCTGGCCGCCTTGCGCGGCGCGCCGCATCTGACGGAGCGGCCACCGGCCTCCCTGACCTTGCCTGTACGCCTGTCCCTGCTGGGGCGGCGCCCGGGTTAACCGAACGACTGATGCAAGTTTTGCCAAAAGGAGCTGTGTGCAAATGATTTCCAACGTGAATCGATTGTCCCTGGCGATCGGCATGGTCATCGCGACCCTGGTGGGACCGGTAGCGGCCGCGCCCGCTGCGCCCTCGGAAAACGCCACGATCAATCTGATCCGTTTGCTGGTGCAGCAGGGCGTGCTGAAACAGGAGCAGGCCGACGGCCTGATCGCCCAGGCCGAGCGCGAAGCGCAGCAGGCGCGCCAGGCCAACACCGCAGTGGCGGCAGGGCCGGCGGCGACCCCGGGGGATGTGCGGGTGCAATACGTGCCGGCCATTGTCCGCGACCAGATCCGCGACCAGGTCAAGGCCGAGGTCATGGCCACCGCCAAGCAGGAAAACTGGGCCCAGCCCAACACCTTCCCGGACTGGGTGTCGCGCATCAGCTTCGACGGCGACATTCGCCTGCGCGACGAATCGCGTTACTACTCGGGCAGCAACAGCAACGAGATCGTCGATTTCGCCAAGCTCAACGACAAGGGCCCGTACGACGTCAACCCCAACAGCAGCACCAACCTGCCGCCCTTGCTCAACACCCGCGAGGACCGCGAGAACCTGTTCCGCCTGCGCGCCCGGCTGGGCATGAAGGCGCAGGTCGCCGAGAACTGGACCGCCGGCATCCGCATCGGCACCGGCTCGGACAACAACCCGGTGTCCACCACCCAGACCCTGGGCGGCGGGTTCGGCAAGAAGGACATCTGGCTCGACCAGGGCTACCTGACCTGGAAGGCCACCGACGACCTGACCCTGACCGGCGGGCGGATCGCCAACCCGTTCTTCTCCACCGACATGCTGTATTCCACCGACCTGAATTTCGACGGCGTGGCGGCGATCTTCAACCACAAGCTCAATCGTGACTGGGGCCTGTTCGGCACGGTCGGCGCGTTCCCGGTGGAGTACACCAACGACACCTCCACCAGCAACGGCTTCGACAAGGAAGAAAGCGACAACAAATGGCTGTATGGCGCGCAGATCGGCGCCAACTGGGCGATCAACAGCAACCACCGGCTCAAGGGTGCGCTGGCCTATTACCGCTTCGACGACATCGAAGGCCAGCGCTCCGGTGCCTGCGAACCCTGGGCCGGGGCGCCGGGCTGCGACAGCGACGGCAGCCGCGTAGCCTTCATGCAGAAGGGCAACAGCGTGTTCCTGCTGCGCGACATCACGCCCAACCCGCTCAACCCGGCCGCCACCCCGCAGCCGCAGTTCGTCGGCCTGGCCTCGGAGTTCAACCTGCTGGACCTGAACCTGGTATGGGACGCCGACCTGCCGGAGAACTTCAAGCTGCGCAGCCAGGCCAACTACATCCACAACCTGGGCTACGACGAAGGCGAGATGCGCAAGCGCTCCGAAGGCCAGATCGTCAACAACCTGGACAGCAACGGCGAGCTGGAAAGCGGCGCCAACGCCTGGATGGTGCAGTTCACCCTGGGCAACAGCCTGGAGCTGGCCAAGCAGGGCGACTGGAACCTGTTCGCCGGCTACAAGTACATCCAGCCCGATGCGCTGCCTGACGGCTTCAACGATTCCTCGTTCCACCTCGGCGGCACCAACGCCAAGGGTTATTTCCTCGGCGGCAACTACGGCCTGGCCAAGAACGTCTTCGCCACTGGCCGCTGGCTGAGCTCCGAGGCGGTGTACGGCGCGCCGTTCGACATCGATGTCTTGCAGCTTGAAATCAACACGCGCTTCTAGGGCGCGAGGGGCACTGTCATGACCAGTCTTGCCATGAAAAGCACGGCGATGAAATGTACGGCTATGAGGAGCACGGCGATGAACGCGCGAGCCAGGGCAGGGCGCTGCCTGTTGTTGACCCTGGGCGTGCTGGTGGCCAGCGGGGCCAGCGCCGAAGGCATGGAGGAGCGCCTGCGCACTCAGTTGCGCAGCACCACCCAGCAGTTGCAGGCGCTGCAGAGCGAACAGGCCCAGGCCAGTGCCGCCCGCGTCGCCGCCGAGAACCAGGCCAAGCAGGCGCAGGCACAGATCAAGCAACTGACCGCCGACCTGGCCAAGGCTCGCGGCGTGGCCGAGCAACTGGCCGGCCAGCAGCAGAACCTGCACAGCCAGGCCCAGGCGCAGATGGCCGCCAGCAGCGAGCAGATCGGCAAGTTCAAGAAGGCCTATGACGAGCTGCTGGTCATGGCCCGGGCCAAAGAGGCCGAGCGGGCCAGGCTCCAGGCGCAATTGAGCGAACGTGACACACAAGTGCAGCAATGTTCGGTCAAGAATCAGCAGATGTATGGCGTGGCCAAACAGATCCTCGCGGCCTACGAAAAGATCGACGTGGCCGAGGTGATGAAAATCCGCCAGCCCTTCGCCGGCGGCGCCCGGGTCAAGTTCGAAGAACTGGCCCAGGGCTTTGGCGACGACCTGTACAAAACCCAGTTCGATGCCCCCCAGGCAGCGAGCACCCACTGAATATCAGGGAAGAACCGAGCATGACTGAACCAACCCAACTGATCGCCAGCGTCACCCCGCAGAGCCTCACCGAACTGCTGCAAGGCGCCGGCTACCGGGTCAACCAGACCGACCAGAACGGCATCGTGCAACTGCTCAGCGCCAGCCAGGGCATCGGCTACGCCGTGCGCTTCGGCAACGCGGCGGGTGGTGCAGAGGGTAGCTATGTGGACTTCACCTTCAGCTGCGCGCTGCGGGTCCAGGGCGAGCTGCCGGCGGGCCTGGCCGAGTTGTGGAACGCCTCGCGACGCTTTGCCCGGCTCTCGGTGCAGGGCGAGTTCCTGGTGATGGAAATGGACGTGGTGGTGGCCGGGGTCGGCAACGATCACCTGCGCAGCCAGCTGGAACTCTGGGACCGGCTGTTGCAGGAATTCATCGTCTACCTGCGCGACTACAGCCAGCACGCCGCGCGCCTGCAGGCCCAGGCCGATGCGCCCGAAGCAGCGCCTGAAACAACGCCTGAGGCCGTCGCCGAGGTGCCTGCGCAGTGAAGAAGCCAAGCCTGGTGGTCGGTGTCGGGGCCCTGGCCCTGGTGGCGCTCGCGGTGTGGCTGGGCGTGCGCCCGGGCAGCGACCCGGTGGCGGCGCAACAGCCCAGGCTGATGGCGGCCAGCCCGGTCGACGACGGCCCGGCGGTGGCGCGCCTGGGTAACCAGCGGGTGGCGCCGGAGGAACTCAAGGCGTTGTTCGCGGCGTTGCCCGAGCCGTCCCGCGAGCAGCTGCGGGGCAATCGCCCGGCCCTGGAAAACTGGATTCGCACTCGCCTGGCGGAAAAGGCCGTGCTCGAACAGGCCGATGCCCAGGGCTGGCGCCAGCGCCCGGACGTGGCCTTGCAGACCCGGGTGGCCACCGAGCAGATCGTCTTTCGCGACTACTTGCGTTCGGTCAGCCAGGTGCCGGCCGGTTATCCCAGCGAGGCTGAATTGCAGCAGGCCTACGATGCGGGCAAGGCGCAGTGGCAGACCCCGGCCTTGTACCGGGTCAGCCAGATCTTCCTCGCGGTGAATGACCCGCAGGCGCTGGAGGCGACACGCAAGCAGGCCCAGGAACTGAGCAAGAAAGCCCAGGCCGCGCCCGGCGAATTCGCTGCCCTGGCCAGCCAGTATTCCCAGGAGCCCGACAGCGCCCGACGCGGCGGCGACTCCGGGTTGCAGCCGTTGCAGCAACTGCTGCCCGAGGTTCGCGGCGCGGTGGCGCGCTTGAAGGTCGGTGCGGTGTCGGATGTGGTGCAGAGCGCGGCGGGTTTTCATGTGCTCAAGCTGACCGAGCAGCAACCGGCCCGCACCGCGACCCTGGACGAGTTGCGTGAGCGCCTGACCCAGGCCCTGCGAGCCCAGCGCCAGGAACAGATCGCCAAGGCCTACCTGGAAGGCATGCTCGACACTGCGACCCTGAGTATCGACGGTGCGCAGTTGAACAAGGTGCTGGAGGAGAAGCTTTAGGGGGGCGGTGCGGCGTAGATCGCTATCGCGAGCAAGCTTCGCTCCTACAGGGGGATTGCGTTGCTTGTGTAGGAGCGAAGCTTGCTCGCGATGGACGGCGTAGCCGTCCGACCTGCTATGAACAACGTGCAATGGATGCCATCACCCACACGACAGGGAGTCACCCATGTCCTTTCTGGAACCCGTCCCGATCTCGGGCATCACACCCTACAGCGCTCCGGCCGAACCCCGGGAAGCCTGGCTGGCCCTGGCCGCCGGGATCGAGCCGGAGCTGGCCCAGTATTTCCTGGTCACCGCCCGTTGCGGCTGTTTCATGCAGGCGGCGCGCAGCCTGAACATCAAGTCGACGCTGCTGCGCAAACAGCTGGCGCACCTGGAAGAACAACTGCGCCGTTCCTTGTTCAGTTTCCAGGGCAGTGCCCTGAGCCTCAGTCGTGAAGGCCAGCAGCTCAAGGCGCAACTGATCGCCCTGGCCCACGAGCGCACGCTGCCGGTGCTCGAACAGCCGCTGCTGCGCCTGGCGGTGGCCGAGTCGATCCTGCATGACATCCTCGGCCGTGACCTGATCTCCCTGTTGCGACGCAACGCCAGCGTGCGCCTGGAGATCATCTCCATCGACAGCGAGCTGTCGCTGCGGGCCCTCAGCGCCGACGTGGTGGTATGGCTGGGCGGGGTGGACTCACCCAAGCCGGGGCCGAGCTTCGTCACCAGCCCGCCGCAGCCGCTGGTGCGCCTGGACTACCTGCCGCATATCGCCAAGCGTTACTCGCGGGTCGCGGCGCGCCCCGACAGCCTGGACGACCTGGCCGACTACATGCTGGTGCAGTGGCAGCAGGACCGCCAGGTCGAGCCGCTGCGGCCGTGGAACCAGCTGGTGGAGCAACGCCTGGCGGGGGTGGTGCAGGTGCACTCCTACGCGCTGATGCTGGAGATGATCCGCTGCAGCGCCTGCATCGGCCTGTTGCCCCACTACATGAGCCGCTTCGACCGCGGCCTGACGGCCTTGCCCGGGCTGTTCGACGAGGCCATGCCGCGTCAGGTGTGGATGGCGGTGAATGCCGAAGTGGAGCACGACGCCGAGGTGCGGATGCTGGTGGAGCTGATCTTGCACACCTTCAATGAGCGCAGCGAATGGTTTGAATAGCCCCGGGCGCGCGCTTCTGCTTCTGTAGGAGCAAGGGGGGCGCCCAGCTCTTGCTCGCGATTGGCCGTACCGAGCCGTGCTCGCCACAACCGCCGCTGGCGCTCTACACTCGACGGCCGTATCGCATGAACCAAGGAAGACTTATGCCTGCCGAGACCCCCACCATCGTCATCGAACGTTTCAGCGAAGCCCATGTGCAGGGCATCACCGCGCTGTACAACGACCCTGCGGTCGCCCGCCAGGTGCTGCAGATGCCGTTTCAGTCCGCCGAGGTCTGGCGCAACCGCCTGGCACCGGACAACGAACGGCGGGTGGCCCTGGTGGCGCTGCACCAGGGGGCGGTGATCGGCAGTTGCAGCATCGAGCAGTACTCGCGCATCCGTCGCGCCCACTGCGGCGGCGTCGGCATGGGCGTGGCGGTGGAATGGCAGGGCCGAGGCGTCGGCAGCCGGCTGTTGGCGGCGGTGCTGGACGTGGCGGACAACTGGATGAACCTGCAGCGGGTGGAACTGACGGTGTTCGCCGACAACGAAGCCGCCCTGGGCCTGTACCGCAAGTTCGGTTTCGAGAGCGAAGGTTTGCTGCGCGACTATGCGGTACGCGACGGCCAATACGTCGACGTCTTGAGCATGGCGCGCCTGCGCCGCAGGCCCCAGGCCTGACTCGCCCCTGTAGCCGCTGCCGAGCGCCAGCGAGGCTGCGATAGGTCCGAAGGACCTCAATATGGGATCCGAAGGACCTCTGGCATCCGTAAGATCGTCGCGCCCGTTCCGGGCGTTCGCAGCCTGCGGCAGCGGCTACAGGTGATCATCCCGCAAAAAGTTACGCCTGATCGTCCAAGGCAAACGCCACCGCCGCCCGCGCATGCAGCTCGGTGGTGTCCAGCAGCGGCAGGGGGCTGTGTTCCGGTTTGAGCAGCAAGCCTATCTCGGTGCAGCCGAGGATGATGGCCTCGGCACCGCGCTCCATCAGGGCCTGGATCACCTGCTGGTAGCGCTGGCGCGAGCTGTCGCTGATGACGCCCACGCACAGCTCGTCGTAGATGATCCGGTGCACGGCCTGGCGGTCCACGGCGTCTGGCACCAGCACCTTGAGGCCGCGATCGACCAGGCGTTGCTTGAGAAAATCCTGTTCCATGGTGAAGGCCGTGCCCAGCAGGCCCACACTGAGGGTTCCAGCCTCGAGCGCGGCCTCGGCGGTCGGGTCGGCAATGTGCAGGAAGGGCACCGACAGCACAGCCTGAATCTCGTCGGCGACCTTGTGCATGGTGTTGGTACAGAGCACCACGCACTCGGCGCCACCGACCTCCAGCCGGCGCGCCGCATCCACCAGAATCTGCGCCGCGAGGTCCCAGCGCCCGGTGTGCTGGGCCTGTTCGACAGGCCCGAAGTCGAGGCTGTACATTAGCAACCGCGCCGAACGCAGCGGGCCGAGACGGTCCCGTACCTGCTGGTTGATAAGACGGTAATACTCGGCGCTGGACTCCCAGCTCATGCCGCCGATAAGGCCGATGGTGCGCATACACAGCTCCTGTTGCTGACCAACCTGAATGCCGAGAGTGTCCCGTGACACAGCCCCGCGATCTATCAAGAAATTTCATATGCCCGGCACACTGAGCAGCAAGGTCCAGGGTTACGAGCGCCGTGAACTGCTGGGCGGCACGCTCGACCTGCAATTGCTGCCGCGCGCGGCCTACAGTGCGCGCGATCCGCTGCAGTGGCAAAGCCTCGGCGTGAGCCTGGAACGGCAGCAGGGCGTGCATGCCATCGGCAGCGACCGGCGCGAGGATTTCGACAGCTGGCCGGGGACACTGGCCTTGACCCCGGCCGGGGTCGAGGTGTTTTCCGAGTCGCCCCACGGCGGTGAATACCTGTTGCTGCGCTGGCTGGCCGAACCACGGAATCTGGGCATCGCCAGCGGTTCGCGGCGCCTGCAACTGCCCGGACATGCCCGGGCCCTGGCGTTGGGACGGCAGGCGCGGCGGCTGTTGCTGGACCCCAACCAGGATCAGCTGGCCCTGGAACAATGCGCCTTGCAGTTCGCGGGCCTGGCCGCCCTCGACAAGCCAGCGGCCAAGGCCGCCAGGCGAGCCGAGTTCAGCCGGGTGCTGAGGCTGATCGACCAGCAATACGCCGAGCCCCTGTCGCTCACTGAGCTGGCGGCCTGCACCGGGCGCAACGAACTGCGTTTCCTGCGCGACTTCACCCGCGCCATCGGCATGACGCCCCATGCCTGGCTGGTCGAAGTGCGGGTGCAGGCGGCGCGCCGGCTGATCGAACACAGCGACCTGCCGCTCGCCGCCATCGCCCTGGAAACCGGCTTCGCCCACCAGTCCCATATGGGCAGCGCCTTTCGCAAGATCCTCGGCCTGACTCCCAGCCAGTACCGCGCCCTCAGCGGCTGACTGGGCTGAGGGGGAGCGCGCGGTCACCGTTCGGCAGCAGCGCGCCCCGCGTCCCGCTTTTAGTCATACGGCACGGGCGGCATCTGCCATGCTCAAGGTGTGCAATCGCGGTTCCTCGGAGGGCTATGAACGTGGACGACGTACGGCAACTGGGCGAGATGCTTCGGCATTACGCAGAAAGCGAAGCCCACAAGAAACAGCTGTTCGAAAGCCAGTCGGTGGTCTGGACGAACCGTATCGGCGAGCTGTTCGACCTTATCCAGCAGTGGTTGGCACCGGTGCTGATGCCGGACCTGCTGGTCTTGACTCGCGAGCCCTACGTGGCCTTCAGCCCCAGCGTCCCGGTGAAAAGCTCGACCTTCAAGACCGAGAAGCTGATCATCGTCATCGCCGGTAAACCGGTGGAGTTCGTACCCGATGTGATGGGCGCCGCCGGGCAGATTTCCCTGGCGGTCATGGGCCTGACCGCCGCGCGGTATGGCAGCGTGTCCCTGGTAGGATTGCCCGACGGCAGTTGGCAATGGCGCAAGGCCGACGGCCTGAAGGAGCCCGACGTCTTTGCCTTCGATGGCGACTTCCTGGCATCGCAGCTGCAGGTGCTGATTCCCCGCGAGCGTGGGTGAGTTCCATGCTGTCTGGCGGATGAAGGGTTATCGGTTGTTGCGGTTGTTGCTCCAGCCCGCCAAGGGCATCCCTCAAACCTCCACATTGCCCCAGCCCGGCCGGGCTTCGGTCGGTTCCGGCGCCACCGCGTCGATTTTCTTGCCGGTGGCCAGTTCCACCCGGCGCGCCACTTCCGGGTCGTCGGCGAAGGGGATCAGGCTGGCGTCGTCGAGGCTCTTGGCCGATTGATGGCGCAGGCAATAGCCGATGCTGAAGTAGAGAAAGGTCACGCCGAGCAGGTCAAGGGCGAATTCGATCATTGGGGGCTCGCTGTGCTGCAGGAGGGGGGATGAGCGACGCGGGCCGGGTTGCGGCCCGCGTCGTGCTCTTGGGCGATCAGATGATCAGGCGATCTGGGCGTCGCTGAGGGCCAGGCGCGGGTCGGCCACGCGCACGGTGCGCCAGGTGTTGTAGGCCATCAGCAGCATGCCGCTGAGGAAGAACACACCACCGGCGAAGCGCACGATAAAGCCCGGGTGGCTGGCCTGCAGGGCCTCGACGAAGGAGTAGGTGAGGGTGCCGTCGTCGTTGACCGCGCGCCACATCAGGCCCTGGGTGATGCCGTTGACCCACATCGAGGCGATGTAGAGCACGGTGCCGATGGTCGCCAGCCAGAAGTGCAGGTTGATCAGCGGGATGCTGTGCATCTGCTCACGGCCGAAGACCTTGGGCACCATGTGGTAGATGGCGCCGAAGGTAATCATCGCCACCCAGCCCAGGGCGCCGGCGTGGACGTGGCCGATGGTCCAGTCGGTGTAGTGGGACAGGGCGTTGACCGTCTTGATCGCCATCATCGGCCCCTCGAAGGTCGACATGCCGTAGAAGGCCAGGGACAGCACCAGAAAGCGCAGGATCGGGTCGGTGCGCAACTTATGCCAGGCGCCGGAGAGGGTCATCATGCCGTTGATCATGCCGCCCCAGCTCGGAGCCAGGAGAATCAGCGACATGGCCATGCCCAGGGATTGCGCCCAATCCGGCAGGGCGGTGTAGTGCAGGTGGTGCGGGCCGGCCCAGATGTACAGGGTGATCAGCGCCCAGAAGTGCACGATGGACAGGCGATAGGAATACACCGGGCGCCCGACCTGCTTGGGCACGAAGTAATACATCATCCCCAGGAAACCGGTGGTGAGGAAGAAGCCCACGGCGTTGTGGCCGTACCACCACTGGACCATGGCGTCGGTGGCGCCGGAGTACACCGGGTAGGACTTGAACCAGTCCACCGGGATCGACAGGTGATTGACCACGTGCAGCATGGCGATCACCAGGATAAAGGCGCCGAAGAACCAGTTGCCGACGTAGATGTGCTTGGTCTTGCGCTGCACCACGGTGGTGAAGAACACGATGCCGTAGACCACCCAGACCACGGCCATCCACACCGCGCCGGAGAATTCGATTTCCGCGTATTCCTTGGTGGTGGTGTAGCCCAGCGGCAGGGTGACCAGCATGATCAGGATCACCGACTGCCAGCCCCAGAAGGTGAAGGCGGCGAGCTTGTCGGAATACAGCCGCACCTGGCAGGTGCGCTGTACCGCGTAGTAACTGGCGGCGAACTGGGCGCTGCCGGCGAAGCCGAAGATCACCAGGCTGGTGTGCAGCGGGCGCAGGCGGCCGAAGCTGGTCCAGGGCAGGTCGAGGTTCATTTGCGGCCATACCAGCTGGGAGGCGATCCACACCCCCATGGCCATGCCGATCACGCCCCAGGCCACGGTGGCGATGACGAATTGGCGCACCACCTTGTAGTTGTAGGCCGGTTCCATTGTTGCTGTGCTCATGGTCAATGCTTCCACGGTTGCAAAGGCTTGCCAGGCCACCCGGCCTGGCATGCCATGCACTGTAGAAAGCACCGGCGAAACAAAACAGGCTCAGAAAAAAACCATTAATACGGATCAGATTTGCCCGCCTGCCTGTGCCGGTCTGCGACCGGCTGATACGGTTTTTTAGTTTTTACCTGAATCTGTAACGCTCTGAGCCGTAAGGGCATAGTCACCGCCACACCAAAACCCCCGGATCACCCCTGGAATGCCATAACCACCGTGGCCCTGTAGCCGCTGCGCTCGGCAGCGGCTACAGGCTTAGAGGGCGATGGCGGCCAGGGGCGGGATCGGGGGCAGCACTGATGAGGCCGTGACATGTATCACTATGACGAGTACGACCGGGCCCTGGTCTTTGAACGGGTGGCGCAGTTTCGCGATCAGGTCGAACGCTTCATGGCTGGCGAGCTGAGCGAAGAGGAGTTCCTGCCGCTGCGCCTGCAGAACGGCCTGTACATGCAGAAACACGCCTACATGCTGCGGGTGGCCATTCCCTACGGCACCCTCAGTGCGCGGCAGATGCGCACCCTGGCCAGCATCGCCCGCGACTACGATCGCGGCTACGGCCACTTCACCACCCGGCAGAACATGCAGTTCAACTGGATCGAGCTGGCCCAGGTGCCGGACATCCTCGAACGCCTGGCCGGCGTGGAGATGCATGCAATCCAGACCTCCGGCAACTGCGTGCGCAACATCACCACCGAAGCCTTCGCCGGGGTGGCCGCCGACGAGCTGATGGACCCGCGGCCCCTGGCGGAGATCCTGCGCCAGTGGTCGACCATCAACCCGGAATTCCTGTTCCTGCCGCGCAAGTTCAAGATCGCTATCTGCTCGGCCCGCCAGGACCGGGCGGCGATCATGATGCATGACATCGGCCTGTACCTGTACCGCGACTGGCGCGGGCAGATGCTGCTGCGGGTGATGGTCGGCGGCGGCCTGGGGCGCACGCCGATCCTCAGCCAGCAGATCCGCGACGGCTTGCCGTGGCAGCACCTGCTGTCCTATGTGGAGGCGGTGCTGCGGGTCTATAACCGCCACGGCCGGCGCGACAACAAGTACAAGGCGCGGATCAAGATCCTGGTCAAGGCCCTGGGCATCGAGGCCTTCGCCAAGGAAGTGGAGGAGGAGTGGCAGCACCTCAAGGACGGCCCGGCGCAGTTGACCGAGGCCGAATACCAGCGGGTCGCCAGTGCCTTTATCCCGCCGCTCTACGAGCGCCAGCCGGCCACCGATCTCGACTATGGCAGCCGCCTGGCCGAGGACCCGGCCTTCGAGCGCTGGGTCGCGCGCAACGTCAAGCCGCACAAGGTGCCGGGCTACGCCAGCGTGGTGCTGTCGACCAAACCCGGCAGCGCCTCGCCACCCGGCGACGTGACGGCGGCGCAGATGGAGGCGGTGGCCGACTGGTCCGAGGCCTTCGGTTTCGGCGAGATCCGTATCGCCCATGAACAGAACATCGTCCTGCCGGACGTGCCCAAGTCCGCGCTCCATGAGCTGTGGCGGCTGGCCGGCGAGCAGGGCCTGGGCAGCGCCAACGTCGGCTTGCTGACCGACATCATCGCCTGCCCCGGCGGCGACTTCTGCGCCCTGGCCAACGCCAAGTCGATCCCCATTGCCCAGGCGATCCAGGCGCGTTTCGACAATCTGGATTACTTGCATGACCTGGGCGATATCAGCCTGAACATCTCCGGCTGCATGAACGCCTGCGGCCATCACCACATCGGCAATATCGGCATCCTCGGTGTCGATAAGAACGGCAGCGAGTGGTACCAGATCACCCTCGGCGGCGCCCAGGGCAAGCACAGCGCGCTGGGCAAGGTCATAGGCCCGTCGTTCAGCGCCGAGGAAGTACCAGGAGTGATCGAACGCATCATCGCCACCTTCGTGCGTTACCGGGAAAGCGAGGAGCTGTTCGTCGATACCGTACAGCGCATCGGCCTGGAGCCGTTCAAGGAGCGGGTCTATCCGAAGGTGCTGGAGGCGCAGCCATGAACCTGCAGCACGACCGTGCCACAGAAAGCACAGCCATGAGCGAGGAATTACAGCCGTGAGCGAGGAATTACAGCCATGAGCCAGGAGTTACAGCCGTGAGCGAGAGACTAAGACCATGAACAATCTGTTGCGCTTGCAATATGGCCAGGCCGGGCGGGTCGAGGACGATCCCTGGAGCCTGGTGCGCGAGGTGGACGGCCCGCTGCCCGCGGGGCCGCTGATTCTGCCGCTGGCCCGCTGGCTGATCCGCCGCATCGAGCACGAGCCGGCGCGGGACGGGGTCTGGCTCGGCCCGGACGACGAGGTGGAAAGCCTCAGGCCCTGGCTCAAGCTGATCCCGCTGATCGCCCTGGACTTCCCCAGCTTCCGTGACGGCCGGGCCTACAGCCAGGCCTACCTGCTGCGCACCCGGCTGGGCTGGATGGGCGAACTGCGGGCAGTGGGCGATGTGTTGCGCGACCAGCTTAGCCATATGCGCCAATGCGGTTTCGACAGTTTTGCCATTCGCGAAGACAAATGCGCCGACGACGCCCTCAAGGGGCTGGCGGGCATGAGCGTGCTCTACGGGCGCTCGGCGATCGAGCCGCGGCCGCTGTTCCGCCGGCGTTGAAGAGGAGCGCCGGCACAGGCCGGCGCTTCGCTCGATGCTCACAGTCGCCCGGGAACAAGGCAGGCGACCGCCATTGTTTGGCTGGCAGGGGCATTTGTCCTTGGGTCGATGATGGCGCTTTGGTAGAGTCCCACCCCTTATGAAGGAGCCAGGGATCGGCGTCCGGCGATCAGTCGCAGGCGTGCCTGGCATGGGCCATCCATGGAAGAGAGTCGCGGCTGTGAGCGTTGCTAAAAAGATACTCGGGTTGTTTTCGTTGTTGCTGATCCTGACCCTATGGGTCGGCTATTTCTATGTGTACCAGGATGCCCGCAGCGGGCGCCTCGGCGACACCCTCGACAGCTACGGCTGGTGCGGCCCCGCCACGGATTCGCCGCATTCCTTCAAGCGCGACTACCTGCTGCTCAGGGTCACCAACAGCACCCAGGGTGAGTTCAAGGTCTCGGGGGAGGTCAACGTTTCCGAGCGCACCTACAACCGCTACGAGCTGGGTCGCTACCCGCTGAAGTTGCGCCTGGAACCCTTGCAGTCCACCTACAGCATGCCGCCGCTGTTCTTTGAAGAGGTCAAGGTCAAGCCCTTGAACCGCAACTTCAACTCGCCGCACAAGAACGCCTACGCAGACCTGGAAAGCCGGCCGATCCGAGTGATCGGCGAGTCCAGCCGGTTTCCTTTCGAGGTCTACCGCTACGGCTACAAGCCGGTGCTGTACATCCTCAAGGGCAACGAGCAGGTCGACCTGCCGTTCAAGCGCATCACCACGCAGATGAACCTGTCCAATACCTTCACCCCGACCCGGATGTACAACCCGGCAGACTACATCGCCGAGCAGAACAGCCTGGTCCAGCCCGGCGACTATCCGGCCTATGGCGCCAGCGAGTGTGCCTTCAGCATCGAGCGCAAAGGCTCGTTCAAGATCATCGTGCTGCTGTTGTTGCTGGTGTTGTGCCTGCCGCTGTTGATGGTGCTGTACCGCGACGAGCCGACCATCGACTTTCTCGCCACGCTGCTGGGCGTGGCGGCGGTGCGGGTATTCCTGGTCGGGCCGCTGCAGGACTACCAGTTGTACGGCATCGACTTTGTGTTTGGCGCCGTGATTATCCTGGCCGGGACCTTTTCCCTGCTCAAGGCCATGCGCATCGACGCTCGGCGCGAGGCGGCGGCAAGGCGCGGAACGACTTGGTAACGGACGGGCTGGTAACGGGCCTGGGCGAGGTGCGGCTTTGACGCCGCACCTGTATCTGCTCGATTTGCTAAGAGTTCTCTGGCCTGCTTTGGCGATTAATCTGCTTTTACTGTGCTGATATGCCCACTATTGGCTATACCTAAATTTCCTCAAACCAGTAGCGCTTCCGGATTTCTGACAGGAGTTACCCCATGAAGCTCGCATCAATGATGAGCACGCTGTGCCTGGCCTCCCTAGGGTTGGTGGGCTGCTCCAGCAACATCACCCAGCCCGACGAGTATTCCGGTTTTCTCGGCGACTACAGCCAGCTCAAGGAAGCCAAGTCGCCGTCGGGCGTCGAGGTGATGCGCTGGGTCGATCCCAAGCTGGACCTGAAGCAGTACCGCAGTGTCTATATCGAGCCCACCCAGTTCTATCCCAAGCCGCAGCCAACGGTGAAGATCCCGCAGAACACCTTGTACGGCATCAACCGCTATTACGACGAGGCGCTCAAGCGCGAGATCGGCAAGGACTTGCCGCTAGCCACCGCGCCGGGGCCGGGCGTGATTGTGGTGCGCGCGGCGATCACGGCCGTGAGCAGCAAGACCGAAGGTCTGAAACCTTACGAAATCATTCCCATCGCCCTGGTGGCGGCGGCGGTGAGCACGGCCAGCGGGATCCGCGACCAGGAGACCACCCTGGGTACCGAGGCGCAGTTCATCGACGGCGGCAACAACAAGGTGATCGCCCAGGTGGTGCGCAAGGGCAGCGGCAAGCCGCTGCAGAACGACACCCAGGTCATGCAGCCTGCGGACGTGAAAAACGTCATCGACGGCTGGGCCTCCGACCTGCATCAGTCCTTCAATAAGCTGAAAAAACAGTAGGGGCCGGGGTATCTCCCGAGCTTTTTTGCCAACTGCGTCGGGGTCAGGGCGGGTGCCTGGCCCCTTCATCGAGCAGGTCCGGCAGCCAATGAAGAACACAGGTTTCGCTGGCGAGGCGAGGGCGCAAGGTCCACGAGGATTACAGCCTCCGCGCACTGACTGCGCGCTCCAGGATCGAGCGGTGACCGAGTTCCAATGCCTGCTCAAGTGTTCATGTGGATTATGATTATTTCCATGTATTTTGTATGGTTTAGTTAATGTGATTTATTAAGAATAAAAAATTCAATAAAAACATGTAAATATAATGCATATGTGATGTTTTGCATCATGTTAGATTGGTGCTCTCAAGGAGTTTTTCCCGGCATGCCCGTGGTTGAACGCACGACTTTCATTGCTGCTCGCAGCCCGGCCCAAGTGCTGGATTTCTGTCTTGAAGGCGCCAACTTCCCGAAGATCTTTCCCGAGCGCATCACCCCCTTGCGGGGCGTGGACATCAATAACCTGCGGATCAGCGCCGGGCGCCAGTTCAGCTTTCGGCACTGGATGTGGGGTGTCATACCGGCGACATGGACGGTTGTTATACGTGAAGTCAGCGATCGTCATTTCGTCGACGAGATGCTCAAGGGACCGCTGCGCGCCTTCCGTCATGAACACTGGGTCGAGGCCCGCGACGGGGGTACCCTGTATACCGACCGGGTGACTTATCGGGCACTGGGCGGCGCACCTTTGGAATGGCTGGTGGTCAATGCCTACATGGCGCGCATTTTCGAGGCCCGGCATCGCAACATGCTGCGCTTGCTGAGTTGATGGTCGTCCTGCGGCCTCGCTCCCTGTATCCAGTCAAGGGCGCAAAAGGGCGACAATTTGTATCCCGGGCATAGGTGGCCGGAGCGTTTCATGTTTAACTTCCGGCCTCTCGATTTTCTTTACAGCTGTTCAATGACAATCGTTTAAAAGGACTCCGTTCATGGCTCAAGTCACCCTTAAAGGCAACCCGGTTCAAGTCAACGGCCAACTGCCACAAGCCGGCTCCAAGGCGCCAGCGTTCTCCCTGGTGGGCGCCGGCCTGGCCGACATCACCCTGAGCAGCTTTGCCGGCAAGCGCAAAGTGCTGAACATCTTCCCAAGCGTCGACACCCCGACCTGCGCCACCTCCGTGCGCAAGTTCAACGCCCAGGCTAGCGGCCTGAACAACACCGTGGTGCTGTGCATCTCGGCTGACCTGCCATTCGCCCAGGCCCGTTTCTGCGGCGCCGAAGGCCTGGAAAGCGTGCAGAACCTGTCGACCCTGCGTGGTCGCGAGTTCATCGAAAACTACGGCGTGGCCATTGCCGACGGCCCGCTGGCCGGCCTGACTGCCCGCGCGGTGGTGGTGCTGGACGAGAACGACACCGTGCTGCACAGCGAGCTGGTCAAGGAAATCGCTGAAGAACCGAACTACGACGCGGCCTTGGCCGTTCTGAAGTAACAGGTTTTACAATTATTCACGGCCTGGCCCTGTCCAGGCCGTTTTTATTTGTGCTTCAGTGGCTTAGCAGACACTTGCAAACGTAAGCCCAAGGTAAATTGCCGGTAAAGGCGCTTTGCTAAACACCGGCCAGTGCTTATCTTTCAGCCTTCTGAAAAAGATCCCCTCGCGCCCAATGGTTGATCATTCCATGCAATCCTCCGTTTCCCGCAACTCCCGTCGCTGGCTGCTCGGCCTGCTTGTCCTGTTGGCTATCGTCGGCCTGTGCTGGAAGTTCTGGCCGGCCTCGACCACCCACAAGGATGCCGCCGGGCAAAAGGCCGCGGCCGGGCACACCGGGCGCAGCGGGGCGATGCGCCCGGGGTTCGGGGGCGCGACCGGGCCGATCCCGGTGCGGGTGGCGCCGGCCACGCGCGGGGACTTCCCGCTGTATTACAAGGCGCTGGGCACCGTCACCGCGCTGAACACCATCAATGTGCGCAGCCGGGTCGCCGGTGAACTGGTCAAGGTGAGCTTCGAGGAAGGGCAGATGGTCAAGGCCGGCGACCTGCTGGCGGAAATCGACCCGCGGCCTTACCAGAACGCCTTGCTCCAGGCCGAAGGCACGCTGTTGCAGAACCAGGCCCAGCTGAAGAACGCCCAGGTCGACTACGAGCGTTATCGCGGCCTGTACGCCCAGGACAGTATCGCCAAGCAGACCCTGGACACCGCCGCGGCGCTGGTCGGCCAGTACCAGGGCACGGTCAAGACCAACCAGGCGGCGGTCAACGACGCCAAGCTCAATCTCGAATTCACCAAGATCCGCGCGCCGATCACTGGCCGCGTGGGCCTGCGCCAGCTGGACGTCGGCAACCTGGTGGCGGCCAACGACACCACCGCGCTGGCGATCATCACCCAGACCCAGCCGATCAGCGTCGCCTTCACCCTGTCGGAGAACAACCTGAACAGGGTGCTGGAGCGTTATCGCAGCGGCGCCAAGCTGCCGGTGGAAGCCTGGGACCGTGGTGACCAGGAGCTGCAGGCCAGCGGCGTGCTGCAAAGCCTCGACAACCAGATCGACACCGCCACCGGCACCCTGAAGTTCAAGGCGCGCTACGAGAACCGCGACCAGGCGCTGTTCCCCAACCAGTTCGTCAACGTGCGCGTGCTCGCCGACACCCTGAAAAACGTGGTGCTGGCGCCATCGGCGGCGATCCAGTTCGGCACCAACGGCACCTTCGTCTACGCCCTGGACGGCGACAACAAGGTCAAGATCCGCGAGTTGCAGGTCGGTGACAGCAATGGCGACTCCACGGTGATCAAGACCGGCCTGGAAGCCGGCGACCGCGTGGTGCTGGAAGGCACCGACCGCCTCAAGGACGGCAGCGAAGTGGAAGTGGTCAACACCACCGAAGAGGTGCCGGCCACCCCGACCCAGCACCTGCAGGGCAAGCCGGCCAGTTCGGCGACTACGCCTGCCACGGCCCCGGCCGCTGACGCCCCGGCGAGCAAGGTCGGCGCATGAACCTGTCGCGGCTGTTCATCCTCCGTCCGGTAGCCACCACCCTGAGCATGCTGGCCATTGTCCTGGCCGGCCTGATTGCCTATCGCCTGTTGCCGGTCTCGGCCTTGCCCCAGGTCGATTACCCGACCATCCGGGTGATGACCCTGTACCCCGGCGCCAGCCCCGACGTGATGACCAGCGCGGTCACCGCGCCCCTGGAGCGCCAGTTCGGGCAGATGCCCGGCTTGACCCAGATGGCCTCCACCAGCTCCGGCGGCGCCTCGGTGCTGACCCTGCGCTTCAACCTCGACATCAATATGGATGTCGCCGAGCAGCAGGTGCAAGCGGCGATCAACGCCGCGACCAACCTGCTGCCCACCGACTTGCCGGCGCCGCCGGTGTACAACAAGGTCAACCCGGCGGACACCCCGGTGCTGACCCTGGCCATCACCTCCAAGACCATGCTGCTGCCCAAGCTCAACGACCTGGTCGATACCCGCATGGCGCAGAAGATCGCGCAGATCAGCGGCGTCGGCATGGTCAGCATCGCCGGCGGCCAGCGCCAGGCCGTGCGGATCAAGGTCAACCCCGAAGCCCTGGCGGCCAACGGCCTCAACCTGTCGGACGTGCGCACCCTGATCGGCGCCTCCAACGTCAACCAGCCCAAGGGCAACTTCGACGGCCCGACCCGAGTGTCGATGCTCGACGCCAATGACCAGCTGACCTCGCCCAAGGATTACGCCGAGCTGATCCTGGCCTACAAGAATGGCGCGCCACTGCGCCTGAAAGACGTCGCGCAGATCGCCGGCGGCGCCGAGAACGAACGCCTGGCGGCCTGGGCCAATGAAAACCAGGCGGTGCTGCTGAATATCCAGCGCCAGCCCGGGGCCAACGTGATCGAGGTGGTGGACCGGATCAAGGCGCTGCTGCCGAGCATCACCGACAACCTGCCGGCCGGCCTCGACGTCACCGTGCTCACCGACCGCACCCAGACCATCCGCGCCTCGGTCACCGACGTGCAGCACGAACTGCTGATCGCCATTGCCCTGGTGGTGATGGTGACCTTCCTGTTCCTGCGCCGGGCCAGCGCCACGGTGATCCCGTCGATCGCCGTGCCGTTGTCGCTGATCGGTACCTTCGGCGTGATGTACCTGGCGGGCTTCTCGGTCAACAACCTGACCCTGATGGCCCTGACCATCGCCACCGGCTTTGTGGTCGATGACGCCATCGTGATGCTGGAGAACATCTCGCGCTTCATCGAGGAGGGCGACAGCCCGATGCAGGCCGCGCTCAAGGGCGCCAAGCAGATCGGCTTCACCCTGGTGTCGCTGACCCTGTCGCTGATCGCCGTACTGATTCCGCTGCTGTTCATGGCCGACGTGGTCGGGCGGCTGTTCCGCGAGTTCGCCATCACCCTGGCGGTGGCGATCCTGATTTCCCTGGTGGTGTCCCTGACGCTGACGCCGATGATGTGCGCGCGCCTGCTCAAGCGTGAGCCCAAGGAAGAAGAACAGGGACGGTTCTACCGCGCCAGCGGTGCCTGGATCGACTGGCTGATCGCCAGCTACGGCCGTTGGTTGCAGTGGGTACTCAAGCACCAGCCGCTGACCCTGCTGGTGGCCGTCGGCACCCTGGCGCTGACCGTGTTCCTTTATATGGTGGTGCCCAAGGGCTTCTTCCCGGTACAGGACACCGGGGTGATCCAGGGTATTTCCGAGGCGCCGCAGTCGGTGTCCTTCGCCGCCATGAGCCAGCGCCAGCAGGACCTGGCGAAAATCATCCTGGCCGACCCGGCGGTGGAAAGCCTGTCGTCCTATATCGGGGTCGACGGCGACAACGCCACCCTCAACAGCGGCCGGCTGCTGATCAACCTCAAGCCGCACCGCGAACGCGACCTCAGCGCCACCGAAGTGATTGCGCGCATCCAGCCCCAGGTCGACCAGTTGGTGGGCATCCGCCTGTTCATGCAGCCGGTGCAGGACCTGACCATCGAGGACCGGGTCAGCCGCACCCAGTACCAGTTCAGCCTGTCGTCGCCGGACGCCGATCTGCTGGCCCTGTGGAGCGGGCGCCTGGTGGATGCCCTGGCCCACCGGCCGGAGCTGACCGACGTTGCCAGCGACCTGCAGGACAAGGGTTTGCAGGTGTACCTGGTGATCGACCGCGACGCCGCTTCGCGCATCGGCGTCTCGGTGTCGAACATCACCGACGCGCTGTACGACGCCTTCGGCCAGCGGCAGATTTCCACCATCTACACCCAGGCCAGCCAGTACCGCGTGGTGTTGCAGGCCCAGGCCGGGGAAACCATCGGCCCGCAGGCGCTGGAACAGATCCATGTGAAGACCACCGATGGCGGCCAGGTGCGGCTGTCGAGCCTGGCCCGGGTCGAGGAGCGCCAGGCGCAACTGGCCATCGCCCATATCGGCCAGTTCCCGGCGGTGATGATGTCGTTCAACCTGGCGCCCGGCGTGGCCCTGGGCGAGGCGGTGAACGTCATCGAACAGGTGCAGCGGGACATCGGCATGCCGGTGGGCGTGCAGACCCAGTTCCAGGGCGCGGCCCAGGCGTTCCAGGCCTCGCTGTCGAGCACCTTGCTGCTGATCCTGGCGGCGGTGGTGACCATGTACATCGTGCTGGGGGTGCTCTACGAGAGCTACATCCACCCGATCACCATCCTCTCCACGCTGCCGTCGGCGGCGGTGGGGGCCTTGCTGGCGCTGATCCTCAGCGGCAACGACCTGGGCATGATCGCGATCATCGGCATCATCCTGCTGATCGGCATCGTCAAGAAGAACGCGATCATGATGATCGACTTCGCCCTCGACGCCGAACGCAACCAGGGCATGGCCCCGGAGCAGGCGATCTACCAGGCGGCGCTCCTGCGTTTCCGGCCGATCCTGATGACCACCCTGGCCGCGCTGTTCGGCGCCGTGCCGCTGATGCTGGCCACCGGTTCCGGCGCCGAGCTGCGCCAGCCCCTGGGCCTGGTGATGGTCGGCGGCCTGTTGCTGAGCCAGGTCCTGACCCTGTTCACCACCCCGGTGATCTACCTGTACTTCGACCGCCTGGGCCGGCGCTGGCGTTCGGCGCCTGAGCCCGCGGAGCCGGTAGAGCAGCCATGAACCTGTCCGGACCCTTTATCCGCCGGCCGGTGGCTACCATGCTGCTGAGCCTGGCGATCATGCTGCTGGGCGGTGTCAGTTTCGGCCTGCTGCCGGTGTCGCCGCTGCCGCAGATGGACTTCCCGGTGATCGTGGTCCAGGCCAGCCTGCCGGGGGCCAGCCCCGAGGTGATGGCGTCCACCGTGGCCACGCCCCTGGAGCGTTCCTTCGGCGCGATCGCCGGGGTCAACACCATGAGCAGCCGCTCCAGCCAGGGCTCGACCCGGGTCATCCTGCAATTCGACCTGGACCGCGACATCAACGGCGCGGCGCGGGAAGTGCAAGCGGCGATCAACGCCTCGCGCAACCTGCTGCCCAGCGGCATGCGCAGCATGCCCACCTACAAGAAGGTCAACCCGTCCCAGGCGCCGATCATGGTGCTGTCGCTGACCTCCGATGTGCTGGAGAAGGGCCAGCTCTATGACCTGGCCTCGACCATCCTGTCCCAGAGCCTGTCCCAGGTGTCCGGGGTGGGCGAGGTGCAGATCGGCGGCAGTTCGCTGCCGGCGGTGCGCATCGAGCTCGAACCGCAGCTGCTCAACCAGTACGGCGTGGCCCTCGACGATGTGCGCAAGACCATCGCCGAAGCCAACGTGCGCCGGCCCAAGGGCTCGGTGGAGAACAGCGAGCAGATGTGGCAGGTGCAGGCCAACGACCAGCTGGAGAAGGCCAAGGACTACGAGCCGCTGATCATCCACTACAAGGACGGCGCGGCCCTGCGCCTGAAAGACGTGGCCAAGGTCAGCGACGGCGTCGAGGACCGCTACAACAGCGGCTTCTTCAACGACGACGCGGCGGTGCTGCTGGTGATCAACCGCCAGGCCGGGGCCAACATCATCGAGACGGTCAACGAGATCAAGGCGCAGTTGCCGGCGTTGCAGGCGGTGCTGCCGGCCAGCGTCAAGCTCAACCTGGCCATGGACCGCTCGCCGGTGATCAAGGCCACCCTGCATGAAGCCGAGATGACCCTGCTGATCGCCGTGGCCCTGGTGATTCTGGTGGTCTACCTGTTCCTCGGCAATCTGCGCGCCTCGCTGATCCCGACCCTGGCGGTGCCGGTGTCGCTGGTGGGCACCTTCGCGGTGATGTACCTGTACGGTTTTTCCCTGAACAACCTGTCGCTGATGGCGCTGATTCTCGCCACCGGGCTGGTGGTGGACGACGCCATCGTGGTGCTGGAGAACATTTCCCGGCACATCGACGAAGGCATCGCGCCGATGAAGGCAGCTTACCTGGGGGCCAAGGAGGTCGGTTTCACCCTGTTGTCGATGAACGTCTCGCTGGTGGCGGTGTTCCTGTCGATCCTGTTCATGGGCGGGATCATCGAGAGCCTGTTCCGCGAATTTTCCATCACCCTGGCGGCGGCCATAGTCGTGTCCCTGGTGGTGTCCCTGACCCTGACCCCGATGCTCTGCGCCCGCTGGCTCAAGCCCCATGTGGCGGGCCAGGAGAACGGCCTGCAGCGCTGGAGCCAGCGCACCAACGACTGGATGGTGGCGAAATACGCCGGCAGCCTGGATTGGGTGCTGCGCCACAAACGCCTGACCCTGCTCAGCCTGTTCGTGACCATCGGCGTCAACATCGCGCTGTACGTGGTGGTGCCCAAGACCTTCATGCCGCAGCAGGACACCGGCCAGTTGATCGGTTTCGTGCGTGGCGACGACGGCCTGTCGTTCACCGTGATGCAGCCGAAGATGGAGATCTTCCGCCGCGAGGTGCTCAAGGACCCGGCGGTGGAGAGCGTGGCCGGCTTTATCGGCGGCAACAACGGCACCAACAACGCCTTCATGCTGGTGCGCCTCAAGCCGATCAAGGAACGCAACATTTCCGCGCAGAAGGTCATCGAGCGCCTGCGCAAGGAAATGCCCAAGGTGCCCGGTGCCCAGCTGATGCTGATGGCCGACCAGGACCTGCAGTTCGGCGGCGGCCGCGAGCAGACCACCTCGCAGTATTCCTACATCATCCAGAGCGGCGACCTGGGGGCGTTGCGCGAGTGGTACCCGAAAGTGGTCACCGCGCTGCGCGCCTTGCCGGAGCTGACCGCCATCGACGCCCGCGAAGGGCGGGGCGCGCAGCAGGTGACCCTGGTGGTCGACCGCGACCAGGCCAAGCGCCTGGGGATCGACATGAACATGGTCACCGCGGTGCTCAACAACGCTTACAGCCAGCGGCAGATTTCCACCATCTACGACAGCCTCAACCAGTATCAGGTGGTGATGGAGGTCAACCCGAAATACGCCCAGGACCCGGTCACCCTCAACCAGGTGCAGGTGATCACCGCCGATGGCGCGCGGGTGCCGCTGTCGACCATCGCCCATTACGAAAACAGCCTGGAAGACGACCGGGTCAGCCACGAAGGCCAGTTCGCCTCGGAAAGCATTTCCTTCGACATGGCCGAAGGGGTGACAGTGGAGCAGGGCACGGCAGCCATCGAACGAGCGATCGCCAAGGTCGGCATGCCGGAAGACGTGATCGTCAAGATGGCCGGCACCGCCGACGCCTTCGCCGCGACCCAGAAGAGCCAGCCGTTCATGATCCTTGGCGCCTTGCTGGCGGTGTACCTGGTGCTGGGCGTGCTCTATGAAAGCTACATTCACCCGCTGACCATTCTCTCCACGCTGCCGTCGGCCGGGGTCGGCGCCTTGCTGTCGATCTATGTGCTGGGCGGCGAGTTCAGCCTGATCTCGCTGCTGGGGCTGTTCCTGCTGATCGGCGTGGTGAAGAAAAACGCCATCCTGATGATCGACCTGGCGTTGCAGCTGGAACGCCATCAGGGCCTGAGCCCGCTGGATTCGATCCGCAGCGCCTGCCTGCTGCGCCTGCGGCCGATCCTGATGACCACCCTGGCGGCGATCCTCGGCGCCTTGCCGTTGCTGCTGAGCAGCGCCGAAGGCGCGGAAATGCGCCAGCCCCTGGGCCTGACCATCATTGGCGGCCTGGTCTTCAGCCAGATCCTGACCCTCTACACCACCCCGGTGGTCTACCTCTATCTCGATCGCCTGCGCCATAAGTTCAACCACTGGCGTGGGGTTCGTACCGATGCCGCTCTGGAAACGCCGCTATGACTGACTGTTCGCCACGCAACCTTCCTCAGCGCCTGGCCCTGGCCCGCGGTTCGCGGTTGTTGAGCCTGAGCTTGAGCCTGGCGCTGCTCAGCGCCTGCGCCATCGGCCCGGACTATCAGCGCCCGACCGTCGCTGAGCCTGCGCAATACAAGGAGGCGGCGGGCTGGCGCCAGGCCAGCCCCAGCGATGCCCTGGCCCGCGGCGCCTGGTGGGAGCTGTACGGCGACCAGCAGCTCAACGGCCTGATCGACAAGCTCAACAGCGCCAACCAGACCGTGGCGCAATCCGAGGCCCAGTACCGCCAGGCCCAGGCCCTGGTGCGCAGCGCCCGTGGTTCGCTGTTCCCCACGGTGGACCTGAGCGCTGGGAAAACCCGCGCCAGCCAGGGCACCGGCAGCAGCAGTTCGGCCCTGAGCAGCTCTTCCAGCGGCATTCGCGACACCTACAACACCCAGCTCGGGGTGAGCTGGGAGGCCGATGTCTGGGGCAAGCTGCGCCGCGGCCTGGAAGCCAACGAAGCCAGCGCCGAAGCCAGCTTCGCCGACCTTGCGGCAATGCGCCTGAGCCAGCAGTCGGAGCTGGTGCAGAACTACCTGCAACTGCGGGTCATGGACCAGCAGAAGCGCCTGCTCGAAGCCACGGTGGCGGCCTACCAGCGCTCGCTGACCATGACCGAGAACCAGTACCGCGCGGGGGTTTCCGGCAAGGACGCGGTGGCCCAGGCGCAAACCCAGCTGAAAACCACCCAGGCCGAGCTGATCGACCTGATCTGGCAGCGCGCCCAGCTGGAAAACGCCATCGCGGTGCTGATCGGCCTGCCGCCCTCCGAGTTCAGCCTGGCCGAGACCCAGGACATCCCGGCCTTGCCCCAGGTGCCCTTGAGCCTGCCGTCGCAGTTGCTGGAACGGCGCCCGGACATCGCCTCGGCCGAGCGTTCGGTGATCGCCGCCAACGCCAATATCGGCGTGGCCAAGGCTGCCTATTACCCGGACCTGACCCTGAGCCTGGCCGGCGGCTACAGCAGCAGTACCTACGCCGACTGGATCAGCCTGCCGAACCGCTTCTGGTCGGTGGGGCCGAAACTGGCCATGACCCTGTTCGACGGCGGCCAGCGTTCGGCGGAAGTCGACCGCACCGAGGCGGCCTACGACCAGACCGTGGCCAAGTACCGCCAGACCGTGCTCGACGGCTTCCGCGAGGTGGAGAACTACCTGGTGCAGCTCAAGGTCCTGGAAGACGAGGCCGCGGTGCGCCAGCAGGCCCTGGATGCGGCGCGTGAGTCCCTGCGCCTGACCGAGAACCAGTACAAGGCCGGGGTGATCGCCTACCTGGACGTGGTGGTGGTGCAGGCCACTGCATTGAGCAACGAACGCAGCGTGCTGACCCTGCTGCAAAGCCGGCTGGTCACCAGCGTGCAACTGATCGCCGCCCTCGGCGGCGGCTGGGACGGCCAGCTGCAGGCCAGCAAGGAGTAACGGGCTGAATCCGTGATCCGCCCGGACAATCGCATCGCCGGGTTTGCGACCGCTGCCTGACCCTTGTAGCCGCTGCCGAGCCCGCGAGGCTGCGAACGGTATGGGCGGCACTCCGACGCTGCGACCCTAAGCCCTGGCCCCGGGGCCTGCCTGGATAAATGCGCGGCCTGGTTTCACGACCGCTATGCGGTCGCGCGCAGGCTGCGCCAGCGGCTACATCGATAGCGGCGTGCCTGGCGTTGTCAGGAGCCGAGTCGTTGTAACCGATTTGTTTTATCAGCCGGCTACTTTCATCCGACTGATGGCTTTTTGCTTACTTTGTGAGTGTGTTTCTGTACGCAATCAGTACAATTACGCCTTTTACCGCCGGGCATGGAAGCTTCCGGCTCACGCCACGAGACGTTCATGCTCACCGGTACCTACTCTCCCGCACTGGTTCTGATTTCCCTGTTTGTGGCGATTCTCGCCTCTTACACCGCGCTCGACCTGACTGGTCGCATCGCCACCACTCGGGGTCGAGCGGCACTGTTGTGGATGGCCGGCGGAGCCCTGGCCATGGGTATCGGGGTGTGGTCGATGCACTTTATCGGCATGCTCGCCTTCAGCCTGCCCATCGACCTGGGCTACGACACGGGCATCACCGCGCTGTCGTTGCTGATTTCCGTGCTGTCCTGCGGTTTCGCCCTGTGGCTGGTGAGCCAGCAGAGCCTGCCGCTCTGGCAGCTGGCCTTCGGCGCGCTGGTCATGGGCGCCGGGATCAGCGCCATGCATTACACCGGCATGGCGGCGATGCGCATGCAGCCGGGCATCGACTACGACCCAAGCCTGTTCGGCGCCTCGCTGCTGATTGCCGTCGGCGCCTCGGCCGCGGCGCTGTGGATCGCCTTCCGCCTGCGCCGCAACACCCCTTATGTGCGCCTGGCCCGTTGCGGGGCCGCGGTGGTGATGGGCATCGCCATTGTTGGCATGCACTACACCGGCATGGCCGCGGCGCGTTTCCCCGACGGCAGTTTCTGTGGCGCGGCGGTGGACGGCCTGAGCGGCAAGGGCCTGGACAACCTGGTGCTGATCACCACCCTGGCGGTGCTGGTCATTGCCTTGCTGACCTCGGTACTCGACGCACGCCTGGAAGCGCGCACCGCGGTGCTGGCCGAGTCGCTGACCCTGGCCAACCGCGAGCTGACCCAGCTGGCGCTGCACGACACCCTGACCGGCCTGCCGAACCGCACGCTGCTGGCCGACCGGATCGACCAGGCGATGCAGCGGGTGACGGAGCAGGGCGGCTGTTTTGCGCTGATGTTCATCGACCTGGACGGCTTCAAGCCGGTCAACGATGCCTTCGGCCATCACATGGGCGACCAGTTGCTGCGTGAGGTGGCCGTGCGCCTGCGCGAAGACCTGCGCAGCCAGGACACCCTGGCGCGGATCGGCGGCGACGAGTTCGTGCTGCTGGTGCAACTGAACGAGGCGGACGATGCCTTGCGCCTGGCTGCGCGCCAGGTGGGCCTGATCGGCCAGGCGTTCCGGGTGGCCGAGCACGAGTTGCAGATCTCCGCCAGCGTCGGCATCGCCGTGTACCCGGGTAACGGCCTGACGCCCCAGGAGTTGCTGATGAATGCCGATGCGGCGATGTACCACGCCAAGGGCACCGGCAAGAACGGCTACAGCTTCTTCGACGCCTCGATGAACAGCGACGCGCGCCGGCAGCTGCAACTGCTGCAGGACCTGCGCCATGCTGTCGAGCACGGCGAGTTCAGGCTGTATTACCAGCCCAAGTTCGACGCCGCCAACGGCTCGCCGGTAGGCGCCGAAGCCTTGCTGCGCTGGGAACACCCGCAACTGGGCTTGCTGCTGCCGGACAAGTTCATCGACTTGGCGGAAAAGACCGGGCTGATCATTCCCATCGGCGAATGGGTGCTCAACGAGGCTTGCCGGCAGATGCGCGAGTGGTACAGCGAAGGCTATGAAAGCTGGCGGATCGCGGTGAACATCTCGGCGCTGCAGTTCTGCCATGTCGGGTTGGTCGAAAGCGTGGCCAGGGCGCTGAGACTCCACCGCTTGCCGGCCAACAGCCTGACCCTGGAGATCACCGAGACCACGGCCATGAGCGATGCCGATGCCAGCATGACGGTGCTCAAGCAGCTGGCGGACATGGGCGTGGACCTGTCCATCGACGACTTCGGCACCGGTTATTCGAGCCTGATGTACCTCAAGCGCCTGCCGGCCAACGAATTGAAGATCGATCGCGGTTTCGTCCGCGACCTGGAGCACGACAGCGACGACGCGGCGATCGTCTCGGCCATCGTTGCCCTGGGCCAGGCCCTGGGCCTGCGCATCGTCGCCGAGGGCGTGGAAACCGATGTGCAGCAAAGCTTCCTGACCCAGCTGGGCTGCGATTCGCTGCAAGGTTATTTCCTCGGCCATCCGCTGCCGGCCGCACGCTTCATGCAGAACATCCACCAGGCCGAACGGTTGACCCTCTGAACGGCCTCTATCGCCTCACAGGGGGGCATCTGTAGGAGCGAGGCTTGCCCGCGATGGCGATGGACCGGACAGCGCCGACCTACAAGGATTGACTGATATAAGAACGTCACGGCCGTGCCGGCCGATCGCAGCCTTCGGCAGCGGCTACAGGTGCCTCTCCTCTGTAGGAGCGGCCGGTCGACGCTCGATTGTCCGCGATGGCGATGGGCCGGGCACCGCGGGGACATCGAGACGGCAGGCTGGCGCTTTGTCAGTTAGTGCCCGGGCGCCTGCTTCTCGATGGTTTGCAACGCTGGCCCCAGGGTGTTTAATTGGCGGCGTTCAAAGATCAGCGAGGGAGTTGGCAGCATGGACAAAGTCATCCTCATCACCGGTGGCGGTCGCGGTATTGGCGCGGCCACCGCGCTGCTGGCCGCGCAACAGGGCTATCGCATCTGCATCAACTACCAGGCCGACGAACAGGCGGCCTTCCAGGTACTGGAACAGGTGCGCGGCCTGGGTGCCCAGGCGATTGCCGTGCGGGCCGATGTCAGCATCGAGGACGAAGTGATCGGCCTGTACCACCGAGTCGACAGCGAACTGGGGCGGGTCACCGCGCTGGTGAACAACGCCGGGACCGTCGGACAGAAGTCGCGGCTCGACGAAATGTCCGAATTCCGCATTCTGAAGATCATGAAGACCAACGTGCTTGGGCCGATCCTCTGCGCCAAGCACGCGGTGCTGCGCATGTCGCCAAGGCACGGCGGGCAGGGTGGCAGCATCGTCAACGTATCCTCGGTCGCCGCCCGCCTGGGCTCGCCCGGCGAGTACATCGACTACGCGGCCTCCAAAGGGGCGCTGGACACCTTCACCATCGGTCTGTCCAAGGAAGTCGCCGGCGAAGGCATCCGCGTCAACGGGGTGCGCCCGGGCTATATCTACACCGACTTCCACGCCCTGAGCGGCGACGCCGACCGCGTCAGCAAGCTGGAATCCGCCATCCCCATGGGCCGTGGCGGGCGCCCGGACGAAGTGGCGGAGGCGATCATCTGGCTGCTGTCGGACAAGGCTTCCTATTCCACCGGGACCTTTATCGACCTGGGTGGCGGCCGCTGAGAATGGAGTAGCCCCGTAGCCGCTGCCGAGCGCAGCGAGGCTGCGATCGACTGCGCAGCAGTCGCAAGGCCGTTCAGCGCGTCTATCCAGACAGATCGCAAGTTCAGGTTTTGCGGTCGCTACGCGACCGATCGCAGCCTCGCTGCGCTCGGCAGCGGCTACAGGGTTACAGGTGTGAAGCCCCGGCTTCAGAACGACCGCACGATCCTGCCCAGGGTTTCCATGGCCTTTTCCGCCGCTTCGTTCCACGGGCTGCCGTAGTTGAGGCGGATGCAGTTTCGAAAGCGCTGGGTCGGCGAGAAGATCGGTCCCGGGGCGATGCTGATGCCCTGGGCCAGGGCCATCTGGAACAGTTTCAACGAATCCATCTGCGCCGGCAGTTCCAGCCACAGGAAGTAGCCGCCGGCCGGCTGGCTGACCCGGGTTTGGGCCGGGAAGTAGCGGGCGATGGCGGCGAGCATGGCGCTCTGCTGTTCTTCCAGGGCGTAGCGCAGCTTGCGCAGGTGGCGGTCGTAGCCGCCGTGTTGCAGGTAGTCGGCGATGGCCGCCTGGGCCGGCATCGAGGCGCACAGCGAGGTCATCAGTTTCAGCCGTTCGATCTTCTGCGCGTAGCGCCCGGCGGCGACCCAGCCGATGCGATAACCCGGCGCCAGGCTCTTGGCGAACGAACCGCAATGCATCACCAGGCCCTCGGTGTCGAAGGCCTTGGCCGGTTTCGGTGCCTGCTGGCCGTAATACAGCTCGGCGTAGACGTCGTCCTCGATCAGCGGCACCTGATGGCTGCGCAGCAATTCCACCAGTTCCTGCTTCTTCGCCTCGGGCATGGTCGCGCCCATGGGGTTCTGGAAGCTGGTCATGCACCAGCAGGCCTTGATCTGGTGCCGTTCCAGGGTCTGCGCCAGCACCCCGAGGTCGATGCCGTCCCGCGGGTGCACGGGGATTTCCACGGCCTTGAGTTTCAGGCGTTCCAGCACTTGCAGGCTGGCGTAGAAGGCCGGGGCCTCGATGGCCACCAGGTCGCCCGGTTCGGTCACCGCCTGCAGGCACAGGTTCAGGGCTTCCAGGGCGCCGTTGGTGATCAGCAGTTCTTCCATGGGCAGCATCAGCCCGCCGACCATGTAGCGCAGGGCGATCTGTCGGCGCAGTTGCGGGTTGCCCGGCGACATGTCGGTGACCACCACGCGCGGGTCCATCTCGCGGCTGGCGCTGGCCAGGGAGCGCGACAGGCGCTGCAGCGGGAACAGGGTCGGGCTGGGAAAGGCCGAGCCGAACGGCACGGTGGTCGGATCCTTGATCGAGTCCAGCACCGAGAACACCAGTTCGCTGACATCGACTTCGGTGGACTCGTTGACCTGGCTGCTGATCACCGGCTCCGAGAACGGGCTGGGCGCATGGGTGTTGACGAAGTAGCCGGAGCGCGGCCGGGCGCGGATCAGGCCGCGCCGCTCCAGCAGGTAATAGGCCTGGAACACCGTGGACGGGCTGACCCCATAGGTCTGGCTGGCGTAACGTACCGAAGGTACGCGCTGGCCGGGGCCGAGCACCCCGGAGCGGATCAGTTCTGCGATGTCGTCGGCGAATTTTTCGTAGCGTTT